>NZ_QYUP01000118.1 GCF_003590855.1 Massilia cavernae | reverse complement strand
TCGGCGCCGGCGCTTCGCAGGTCTACCTGATCGAAGAGCCTATGGCCGCCGCCATCGGCGCCGGCCTGCCGGTGTCGGATGCGACCGGCTCGATGGTGGTCGACATCGGCGGCGGCACCACCGAAGTGGGCATCATCTCGCTGGGCGGCATGGTGTACAAGGGTTCGGTGCGCGTCGGCGGCGACAAGTTCGACGAGGCGATCGTCAACTACATCCGCCGCAACTACGGCATGCTGATCGGCGAGCAGACCGCCGAGGCGATCAAGAAGGCCATCGGTTCGGCTTTCCCCGGCTCCGAAGTCAAGGAGATGGAAGTCAAGGGCCGCAACCTGTCCGAAGGCATCCCGCGTTCGTTCACCATCTCGTCCAACGAGATCCTCGAAGCGCTGACCGACCCGCTCAACAACATCGTGTCGGCCGTGAAGAACGCGCTGGAACAGACCCCGCCGGAACTGGGCGCCGACATCGCCGAAAAGGGCATGATGCTGACCGGCGGCGGCGCGCTGCTGCGCGACCTCGACCGCCTGCTGATGGAAGAAACCGGCCTGCCGGTGCTGGTGGCCGAAGATCCGCTGACCTGCGTGGTGCGCGGTTCGGGCATGGCGCTCGAGCGCATGGACAAGCTTGGCTCGATCTTCTCGTACGAGTAATCGTAACGCCGCGGCGCCCGCCACCGCGGATGCCGCCAGCCGCCTTGCCACAGCAGGGCGGCGCGTTTGTGTGCGGGGCTGCGGCCCCGCACGGTGATCCCGGCGCGACCCGCCGTCATCAATACTGAAAGTCATGGAATACAGCCCACCGCCACTGTTCAAACAAGGCGCCCCAGCGCGGGTGAAGGTGACGGTATTCGCTCTCATTTCGATCGTGCTGCTGCTGGTCGACGCCCGCATGCATACGCTGGCCGTCGTGCGCCAGGTCGCCGGTGCGGCCTTGTATCCCCTCCAGATGGCCGCGCTGATGCCGCGCGAAGCGGTAGCCACCATGGGCGGCTATTTTTCGTCGCTGTCGGCGCTGCAGAAGGAAGTGCGCGAACTCAAGAGCCAGCAGGCTGCCACCGCCCAGGCGATGCAGGAAGCGCGCATGCAGATGGCCGAAAACGCCCACTTGCGCAAGCTGATGGGCGCGCGCGAACATGTCCCCGTCAAGTCGCTGCTGAGCGAGATCCTGTACGACGCGCGCGATCCGTCGGCGCGCAAGATCGTGCTCGACCGCGGCTCGCGCAACGGCGTCGCGCTCGGCCTGCCGGTGATCGACAACGCCGGCGTGGTCGGCCAGGTCACGCGCGTATTCCCGTTCACCTCCGAAGTGACCCTGCTGACCGACAAGGAGCAGGCTATTCCGGTGCAGGTGCTGCGCAACGGCCTGCGCAGCGTGGCCTACGGCCGCGGCCAGGCCGGCACGCTCGACCTGCGCTTCATCGCTCCCAACGCCGACATCCAGGTCGGCGACGTGCTGATCACCTCGGGCCTGGATGGCGTCTACCCGGCCGGCTTGGCCGTGGCCAAGGTGGTCCAGGTCGAGAACAGCGCGGCCGGCGCCTTCGGCCGCGTGATCTGCCAGCCGCTCGCCGGCCTTGACCGCAACCGCCACCTGCTGATCCTGATGTCGCTGCCCGAGCTGCCTCCGCGCCCGCCGGCCGAGCCGCCTGCGCCGGCCAAGCGCAGCGCGCTGCCCAAGATGGCGCCGCTCGACACGCCGCGCGCGCCGCAGCTGCCGCCGCAGCTGCCGCCGCAGCTGCCGTCGCAGCTGCCGTCGCAGCTGCCGCCCGCGCAGAAGCCCGCCGGAGCGCCGGCCGCCGTTCCCGCCACCCAGCCTGTAGCTCCCGTCACCCAGCCTGCCGCCGCCGCGCCCGCACGATGAACCGTCCTCACTACATCCTGCTGCCGGTCAGCCCGCTGTTCATCGCGTTCAGCCTGACCTGCGCCTTCATGCTCAACCTGCTGCCCTGGGGCCAGTGGATCGGCGTGCCCGACTTCGTGGCGCTGGTGCTGGTGTTCTGGGGCATCCACCAGCCGCGCAAGGTCGGCATCGGCGTCGCCTTCTCCATGGGCCTGCTGATGGACGTGCACGAGGCGACCCTGCTGGGCGAGAACGCGCTGGCCTACACCTTGCTGTCCTACCTGGCCATCATGATCCATCGCCGCGTGCTGTGGTTCCCGGTGATGACCCAGGCGATCCACGTGCTGCCGCTGCTGCTGTTCGCGCAGGCGGTCCAGCTGGTGGTGCACCTGATCGGCTCGGGCAAGTTCGCCGGCTGGCTGCAGTTCGTCGAAAGCGCGGTCGCGATCGCGCTGTGGCCAGTGATTTCCTCGCTGCTGCTGGCGCCGCAGCGGCGCGCCGTCGACCGCGATCACACGCGCCCGATCTGAAGCGGCAATGACCGAGCTTAAAGACAGCGACCGCGAGATCCACCGGTTCCGCATGCGCCTGACGGCGTTCGTGGCCATCGTGTTCGTCTTCTTCGGCATCCTGGTGGCGCGCTTCGTCTGGCTCCAGGTCATCAAGTACAGCGACTACGCCGCGCAGGCCGAGGACAACCGCATCGCGATCGTGCCGATCGTGCCGACCCGCGGGCTGATCGTCGACCGCAACGGCGTGGTCCTCGCGCGCAACTACTCCGCGTACACACTGGAAATCACGCCGTCCAAGCTGCGCGCCAACCTCGATTCCGTGATCGACGAGCTGTCCACGCTGATCGAGGTCACGCCGCGCGACCGCAAGCGCTTCAAGCGCCTGATGGAGGAGTCGCGCAGCTTCGCCAGCGTGCCACTGCGCACCCGCCTGACCGACGACGAAGTGGGGCGCTTCGCGGCGCAAAGCTTCCGCTTCCCCGGCGTCGAGGTCCAGGCGCGCCTGTTCCGCCAGTATCCGCTGGGCGAGACGGCGTCGCACGTGATCGGCTACATCGGCCGCATCAACCAGAAGGACGCCAAGGCGATCGACGCCAGCGAGGATGCCGCCAACTACAAGGGCACCGACCACATCGGCAAGGAAGGGCTGGAAAAGAGCTACGAATCGCACCTGCATGGGCGCACCGGCTACGAAAAGGTCATCAAGACCGCGGGCGGGCGCGCGGTGTCGACCCTGTCGCGCACCGAGGCCACGCCGGGCAGCAACCTGATCCTGTCGGTGGACATCGAACTGCAGAAGGTGGTCGAGGAGGCGTACGGCGAGTACAAGGGCGCGTTTGTCGCGATCGAGCCGGAAACCGGCGACGTGCTGGCCTATGTGTCGCGCCCCGGCTACGACCCCAACCTGTTCGTCGACGGCATCGACAGCCAGAACTGGAACGAGCTCAATACCTCGGAAGACCGGCCGATGATGAACCGCCCGCTGTCCGGCACCTATCCGCCCGGTTCCACCTTCAAGCCCTTCATGGCGCTGGCGGCGCTGGAGCAGGGCAGGCGCACGCCGTCGCAGGCGATCGCCGATCCCGGCTACTTCATCCTCGGCGGCCATCGCTTCAACGACGACAAGCCGGGCGGCCACGGACTCGTCGACATGCACGACTCGATCGTCGAGTCCTGCGACACCTACTACTACCAGCTCGGCAACGAGATGGGCATCGACGGCATCCAGGCGTTCATGAAGGAGTTCGGTTTCGGCGACAAGACCGGCATCGACCTCGAACATGAGAAGACCGGCGTACTGCCGTCCAAGGAATGGAAGCGCGAACGCTTCAAGCGCAACAGGGCGGCGCAGAAGTGGGTCGGCGGCGACACCATTTCGGTCAGCATCGGCCAGGGCTTCAACAACTACACGATGCTGCAGCTGGCCCATGCGACCGCCATCCTGGCCAACAACGGGGTGGTAATGAAGCCGCACCTGGTCAAGATCATCGAGGACGGCGGCACCCGCGCCCGCACCCTGACGGTGCCCAAGGAAAGCCGGCGCGTTGCGCTCAAGCCCGAGAACATCGAGGTGATCAAGCGCGCGCTGGTCGGCGTGACGACCGAGCCGACCGGCACCGGCCGCATCGCGTTCGCCAACACGCCCTACATCTCGGCCGGCAAGACCGGGACCGCGCAAGTGATCGGACTGAAAGGACAGAAGTACGACGCCAGCCGCATCGCCGAGCGCTTCCGCGACAATGCGCTGTACATCGCGTTCGCGCCGGCCGACAAGCCGCGTATCGCGCTGGCGATGGTGGTCGAGAACGCCGGCTTCGGCGCCGCCACCGCCGCCCCGATCGCACGCAAGGCGATGGACTACTACCTGCTCGGCAAACGCCCGGCGGTGAAGGGCCAGCCCCTGCCCAAGCCCGGTACCGCCGGGCCGCATGCGGCGCCGGCGACAGCGCCCGCGCAGCCCGCGCCAACACCGGCCGCCCCCGCGGCCCCAACCAAGGAGGAGCAACCATGACGCGTATCCATGAACGCCGCTCGCTGTGGCGCCGCATGCGCCCCTACTTCATGGTGTTCGACGCGCCGCTGGCGATCATTGTGTTCCTGCTGTTCGCGACCAGCCTGGTCTCGCTGTACTCGGCCGGCATCGATTTCCCGGGCCGGGTCGAGGGCCAGATGCGCAACATTATCGTGTGCTTCATCGCCATGTGGATCGCGGCCAACGTGCCGCCGCAGACGCTGATGCGCCTCGCCGTGCCGGTGTATACGGTCGGCGTCGGCCTCCTGCTTGCGGTGTTCATGTTCGGGATCATCAAGAAGGGCGCGCGGCGCTGGCTGCACATCGGGATCGACATCCAGCCGTCCGAGATCATGAAGATCGCGATGCCGCTGATGCTGGCCTGGTACTTCCAGCAGCGCGCCGGCGTGGTGCGCTGGAGTTCCTTCCTGGTCGCCGCGGTGCTGCTGGCGATCCCGGTCGGCCTGATCCAGCTGCAGCCCGACCTCGGCACCTCGCTGCTGGTGCTGGCGGCGGGCATGTACGTGATTTTCCTGGCAGGGCTGTCGTGGAAGGCGATCGCCGGGCTGGTAGTGGCTTTCTTCGCCAGCCTGCCGGTGGCCTGGTCGCTGATGCACGACTACCAGCGCGAGCGGGTGACCACCTTGCTCGACCCCACCGCCGACCCGCTCGGCAAGGGTTTCCACATCCTGCAGTCGATCATCGCGATCGGCTCGGGCGGGGTGACCGGCAAGGGCTGGCTGCACGGTTCCCAGGCCCACCTCGAATTCGTCCCCGAGGCCACCACCGATTTCGTGTTCGCCGTCTTCGCCGAGGAATTCGGCCTGGCCGGCATCCTGCTGCTGCTGTTCCTGTACATGCTGCTGATCGGGCGCGGCCTGATGATCGCGGCCAATGCTGCCAACCTGTTCTCGCGCCTTCTGGCTGGGGCGATCTCTATGATCTTCTTTACCTTCGTGTTCATCAACATGGGCATGGTCAGCGGCATCCTGCCGGTGGTCGGCGTGCCGCTGCCGTTCCTGAGCTACGGCGGCACCGCGCTGCTGACGCTGGGCCTGTGCATCGGCATCCTGATGAGCATTTCGCGGCACAGAAAGCTGGTGCAAACTTGATGGCGGCGCGCAAGGCGCCGGCGTTGCTGGCGCTCGCGGTCCTGGTCGCCGGCTGCGGCAGCACCGGCGACAAGGCTGTGTCGATCTGGCCGTTCCCCAAGCCGGCGCACAAGGGTGCAAGCCATCCGAAGGTCGATCCCGACCTGCCGCGGCTGCCGCCCGCCGGCTCGGGACGCGGCGGCTACTACAAGGACGACGGTCCGGGCGACAATCCGCCGCCGAACCTGAAGGACGTGGCCGACGCGGTGGTGCGCGCCGAACCGTATTCCAAGTGGGCCAACCGCCCGTACAAGGTGCTGGGCAAGACCTATGTCCCGATTACCAACGAGGAACCGTTCGTGCAGCGCGGCGTGAGCACCTGGTACGGGAAGAAGTTCCATGGCCAGCGCACTTCCTCGGGCGAACTGTACGACATGTACAAGATGACCGCCGCCCATCCGACCCTGCCGATCCCGTCGTACGCGCGCGTGACCAGCGTCGAATCGGGCAAAAGCGTGGTGGTGCGCATCAACGACCGTGGCCCCTTCCACGCCAGCCGCGTCATCGACGTGTCGTTCACCGCCGCGCTCAAGCTCGGCCTGCTGGGCAAGGGCAGCCATGAGGTGCAGGTCGAGCGCCTGTTCCCCAACCGCGGGATCAACATCGCCGAACAGCGCCGCAACGCGCCGCAGGAGCCGTCGAAGGAAAATGCGCCGACCGAGATCGCGGCGCTGGTGCTGGAAGGGAGCACTTTGTCCGACAGCGAGGCGCTCGGTACCGAAACCCGTCCGCAGGCCGCCGCCGCCGGCTTCTGGCTGCAGCTGGGCTCCTACGCGAGCGCCGGCAAGGCCGGACAGGCGCGCCGGCGCATGCTCGATGCCGGCGACGCCGGCGCAAACCTGGAAGTGGCGGCCGCGGGCAAGCTGCACCGGCTGTACAGCGGCCCGTTCGCGACCCGCAAGGAAGCGGACAAGGCGGCGCGCGGACTCAGGCGCGCGGGCCTGAAGCCGATCGTCGTCAGGCGCTGACGGCGCTTATTTGCAGACCCTTGCCTGCTGTTCGGGGAAGTTGGCGGCGATGCGCTCGATGCGCGCGCGGGTGGCCTCGTCGATGCCACGGAAGCGGTAGGCCACGCGGTTGACCTGGGCCGGGCGGCCGCTGATACGCGCGTCGGCCACTCCCTGCCTGGCCAGCGCGGCCAGCAGCGTCTTGGCCGCGTTCTCCGACTTGAACACGCCCAGCGAGATCGCCCACTTCATCGGCGTATTGTCCGGGATGACGTAGTAATTGGACACGCCGAGGTTCTTCAGTTCCTCGGCCCTGCGGTCGGCCGCCTCGCGGCTGGCCTGCGGCGGGATGTGGACCATGAAGCTGGTCATTTCCGTGCTGGCGATGTTCTCGCGCTCCGGGCGCTGGCCGAGCCTGAGCGCGGCGATGCGGCCGTCGAAGCGGCGTGCTTCCTGGGCGTTGAAGTTGCCGATTTCCGTGCACAGCAAGGCCACCGGCGCCGGTTCGGCTGCCGCCGGCGCGCTCTCCTGCGCCTTCTCCGCAGGCGCGGCGGCCACGGTGGCCTGCGCGGCCGATACCAGCGTCAGCTTGTCGGTGTTGACCTGCGCCTTCATGCGGGCCGGCTCGCGCTCGTTGCCCTTGAAATTGCCAAGGTAGCCGCGGCCGTAGGCGAACAGGACGCCGTTGATCGCGAGCAGGAACCAGAAGATAAATTTCAACACAGCGCTTATCCCGAAGTGGTTGCGGCGGCATGCAGGCCCGCCAGGACGATATTGTCGACCAGCCGGTGCGGTACGGACAGCGCGGGCGCGATATGCGGCGCCGCGCCTCCCGACAGGAGGCACAGGGCGCCGTCGTGCAGGCGCACGGCACGCTCGATTGCGCCCGCCTGCGCCGACAGGCAGCCAGACAGGATGGCGTCATCGGTGTTGTCCGCGAAAACAGGCGGCAGCCTGCCACCTGCGTCGACCTGCGGCAGCTGCGCCGTATTCCTGGCCAGTGCCGCGGCCATCAGTCCCAGCCCGGGCAGGATCATCCCGCCGATGAACACGCCGTCGGCGCTGACCGCGTCGATGGTGGTGGCGGTGCCGCAGGTGGCCACCACCAGGGGCTGTCCCGGCGCCAGCGCGCGCGCGCCCAGCGCCGCGGCGAAGCGGTCGCAACCCAGCTGCGACGGGTTGCGGTAGGCGTTGCGCAGGCCGTCCAGTTGCGGCAGCGAGGCGAACCAGCGCAGGTCGACCGGCGCCGGCAGCATCAGCTGCAGCTGGTCGCGCAGGCGCTGGCCCGCCACGTTGGAGACCAGCGCGCGGGTGACAGGGAAGCCTTGCCAGCTGGCGGGCAGGTGGTTCATTTCCGCATGCGTCACGGCGCCGCTGGCGATCCACTGGCCCACCGGCGCGCTATCTTCGGCCACGGCCCATTTGATGCGGGTATTGCCGGCGTCGATCAGCAGCAGCATGTCAGGCCTCCCGCGTGCGCAGCGACACGTCGCCGGCCAGCACGGTCATGCGGCCTTCGGCGCAGTCGAGCAGCAGGCGGCCGCTGTCGTCCACGCCCGCCGCCAGCCCTTCGTACAGGGTGGCGCCGCGGTCGAGGACAGCCACGGTGCGGCCCTGCCATGCATGCAGGCGGTTCCAGCGCGCGCTGAAGGCGCCGAAACCCGAGCGGCTGAATTCGGCCAGTGCAGCGGCCAGGCTGTCCAGCAGCGTGGCCATCAGCTGGTCGCGGTCCATCTGCGCCAGCCAGGGCGCCGCGGCCACGGTGCGGCCGATGCGCGCTTCCATTTCGTCCGGCATGCGCAGGTTCATGCCGATGCCGATGACGGCCCAGATCCCGCCCGCGCCCGACTGGGTTTCGATCAGCACCCCGGCCAGCTTGCTGCCGTCCTTGAGCACGTCGTTCGGCCATTTCAGCTGTACCTGTACCCCGCACGCGGCCAGCGCGTCGGCCAGCGCCACGCCGACGGCCAGCGGCATCCCGGCCAGCTGCTGCAGCGGCGCGTCGAATTTCCAGGCCAGCGAGAAGGTCAGCGAATCGCCGGGGGCGGACAGCCAGCTGCGGCCGGCGCGCCCGCGTCCCGCGGTCTGGTGCTCCGCCACCAGCAGCAGGGGCGCGTCGAGCGCGGCGGCGCGCTCCATCAGGTCGGCATTGGTCGAACCGGTTTCAGGCACCACCTCGACCGCGACCCCGGCGCGGCTGTGCCGCGCAATCTCTGCTGCGTTCATGGCGCCGCCTTGCGCGCCTTGTGCGGCGCGCGCGAGAACGCGAAATCGTAGACCGCGTTCGGCAGCGCGCGCAGCAGCTTGGCCACCACGCCCATCTGCCACGGGATCACCGCGTAGCTGGTGCCGGCCGCGATGGCGTCGGCCGCCTTTGTGGCGAAGCGCTCGGGCGGCATCAGGAAGGGCATCGGGTACTTGTTATGGCGCGTCATCGGCGTGTCGATGTAGCCGGGCGCGATGGTGACGACCCTGATGCCGTCGTGCTTGAGTTCCAGCCGCAGCGATTCGCAGTAGCTCAGCACCGCCGCCTTCGAGGCGCTGTAGGCGCCCGCACCGGGCAGGCCGCGCACGCCCGCCACGCTGCCGATGCCGACCAGGCGGCGCACCCCGCCCTGGCTTTTCATCGAGGCGATGAAGGGCGCGAAGGTGGCGACGGTGGCGCTGACGTTGGTGGCGAGGATGCTGTCGAACACCGGCATGTCGGCGGCGAATTCGGTAAGTGTGCCGTGCGAGATGCCGGCGTTGGCGATGACGACATCGGCGCCGCCGTGGGCGGCGATGAAGTCGGCTGCGGCTGCCGCCAGCGCGGCGTGGTCGGTGACGTCCAGCGCGTACACCTTGTGGCGGCCGGGGTTGGGCAGGCCGGCGGCAAGCTGCTCGAGCAGCTCGCGGCGGCGCGCCACCAGGCCAAGCGTGGCGCCGCGCGCGGCGTATTCCGCCGCCAGCGCCGCGCCGATGCCGCTCGATGCGCCCGTGATGAATACGCGTGTCATGTCGGGGCGCACTGCCTTTCTTATTTCTTGTCCGTTCTGGCTTTTGCGACCAGGTGGTTGAGCACCTGCAGCGCGGCTTGCTGCTGTTCGGCCTCGGAGCCGGCCGCGACAGCCTGGCTGGCCAGGGAAGGGGAGGTCAGGTAACGTCCGCCCACCGCGAGGATCGGCCAGTGGTCGATCTTGTAGGCCTCCATCATGCTGCCGGCGCGGCGGGTGCTGGCCTGCACGCCGAAGGAGCGGTAGGCGGCGGTGAATCTGGTGCGGTCGATGCCGGTTTTTTCGGCCCAGTCGAACACCGCCTCGTCGCTGGCGAAGCGGTTACGCTCGGCGTGCATCGCATGGAAGACCTTGCCGTGGTACTGCTCGACCAGGCCGAGCGCGTCCAGCGTGTAGTACAGGCGCTGCTGCGGCAGCAGGCCGCCGCGCGTGATGTGCACGCGCTTGAACACGATGTTGGCGCCTTGCTTTTTCACCCAGTCGGCCAGCACCGGCTCGAATGCGTGGCAGTGCGGACAGGCGTAGTCGAAGAACTCGGTGACCTCGACCTTGCTGCCGGCATCGGTGTTCTGCGCTTCCGGCAGCGTGACGAATTCGACGCCGTTCTTCGGGGCGGCAGGCGTGGCGGAAGCGGCGGCCGCGGCGCACAGGGCGGCCGCGCACAGGATGGTCCGGATGAATCGCATGGTCGAAAAGCTCCTGGGGGGTGGTTATTTCTGGTTGCGGACGATGGCGACGTCGACGCCGGCGTCGATCAGCTTGGCGCGCGCCTTGTTCATGGCTTCGACCTGGTTGAACGGGCCGATGCGCACGCGGTGCAGCACGCCGCTGTCGGCGTTGCGGTCGCTGATGGCCGCTTCGAAGCCGAGCAGGGCCAGCTTGGCGCGGGTGTTCTCGGCGTCCGCCATTTCACGGAAGGCGCCGGCCTGCAGGAAGTAGATGGTCTTGTCTTCGCCCGGTTCCGCGGCGGCGGCCGGCGCGGGTGCAGGCGCCGCGGCCGGTGCGGCAGCAGGCGCCGCGCCTTCCTGCGCCATGCCGGCGATGGCCGCGCCCAGCGGATCGGCTTCCGGCGCCTTCGGCTTGCCGGCGAACTGCTTGTTGGCTTCGCGCGCGGCCTGCTTGTCCCCGTACAGCGGCTTGTTCGGGTCGGCCGCCTGGCCGATCGCCGGTTCGCCCATCTTGACCAGCTTGCCCGACTTGTCGGTGAACGGCGTGGCGCCCTTGGTGATCACCAGCGCCACGATGACGGCGATGACCAGGCCGATGATCAGGCCGATGATGATGCCGGTCAGCGTGTTGCCGCGCTGGCGGATTGGAGCGAAAGAACGGAAGTGTGATTTCATTGGTACTCTTGGATGTTTGCCGCTTACATCTTGACCGGCGCGGACACGCCGATCAGGGCGAGGCCGTTGCGCAGCACCTGGCGGGTGGCGACCATCAGCGCCACGCGCGCCATCCTGGTGGCTTCGTCGTCGACCAGCACGCGCTCGGCGTTGTAGTAGCCGTGCAGTTCGCCGGCCAGCTCGCGCAGGTAGAACGCCACCTGGTGCGGGCCCAGTTCGGTCAGTGCGCGTTCCAGCATTTCCGGGTAGTGCGCCAGGGTCGCCAGCAAGGTCGCTTCGCGCGGCGCGTTCAAAGGCGCCAGGTCGACGCCGTCCAGCGCTGCCTCGTCGCCATTCCATTGCGCCAGCACCGAGCAGATGCGCGCATGCGCGTACTGCACGTAATACACCGGGTTCTCGTCCGAAGTCTTGAGCGCGACGTCCACGTCGAACACGAATTCGGTGTCGGCCTTGCGCGAAATGAGGAAGAAGCGCACCGCGTCGCGGCCCTTGGCGATGTCGCCGCCGCCCGACCAGTCGATCAGGTCGCGCACGGTGACATAGGAGCCGGCGCGCTTGGAGATCTTGACCTCTGCGCCGTCCTTCATGACGGTGACCATCTTGTGCAGCACGTAGTCGGGATAGCCCTTGGCGACGCCCAGGTCGACCGCCTGCAGGCCGGCGCGCACGCGCGCGATGGTGCCGTGGTGGTCGCTGCCCTGGATGTTGATGGCCTGGCCGAAGCCGCGCTGCCACTTGACGATGTGGTAGGCCACGTCCGGAACGAAGTAGGTGTAGGTGCCGTCGGACTTGCGCATCACGCGGTCCTTGTCGTCGCCGTAGTCGGTGGTGCGCAGCCACAGCGCGCCATCCTGCTCGTAGGTGTGGCCGGCCTTGACCAGCGCGCCCACGGCGGCGTCGACCTTGCCTTCGCTGTACAGCGAGGACTCGAGGTAGTAGTTGTCGAACTGGACGCCGAAGGCCTGCAGGTCGATGTCCTGCTCGTTGCGCAGGTAGGTCACTGCGAAGCGGCGGATCGATTCGAGGTCGTCGGGCTGGCCGCTGGCGGTGGCCGGCTGGCCGTCGCTGGCGCTGACCGTCTTGCAGGCCAGGTAGTCGTCGGCGATGTCCTGGATGTAGTCGCCGTTGTAGGCCGACTCGGGCCAGCCTGCGTCGCCCGGCTTGATGCCGCGCGCGCGCGCCTGCACCGAATTGGCCAGCGTGGCGATCTGCACGCCGGCGTCGTTGTAGTAGAACTCGCGGGTGACCTCGTAGCCCTGCGCTTCGAACAGCGCCGACATGGCGTCGCCCAGCGCGGCCTGGCGGCCGTGGCCGACGTGCAGCGGGCCGGTCGGGTTGGCCGACACGAATTCGATGATGACGCGCTTGCCTTCGCCCGACTTGCTGCGGCCGAAATGCTCCTTCTGGTCCAGTACCGTGCGCACCACCGACTGCTTGGCGCTGGCGGCCACGCGCAGGTTGATGAAGCCGGGGCCGGCGATGTCGGCGCTTTCGACCAGGCCCTTGCCGGCCGGGTTGTCCAGCAGCGCGGCGACGATCTTGGTGGCCAGCTCGCGCGGGTTCATCTTCAGCTGCTTGGCCAGCTGCATCGCGATATTGCAGGCGATGTCGCCGTGCGACGGGTCGCGCGGGCGCTCCAGCACGACGGTGGGATTGAGTCCGGTGCCGGCGACGAGTGTGGCGAGGGCGGCCTGGAACAGGGCAGCGATTTCTTGCTTTTGTTGGGCGAGCATGTGCGGTGGGTCTTAAAAGTGATGGAGCGGTGGCCTGGGCCACGGGCAAAGTGCGTTAATTATACTGGTTTGGGGCGGCCCCGACTAACGGCCCTCCCGCGGGCGGCCCCGGCCAAGGCCCCGGTTTAAGCCTGGTCCAGGTCTTCCCCGGTACAATGGCGGCTTCATATAGCACTGTATTGCGAAGACGACCATGACCGACAAGCGCCCGACGCTCTCCCTCAAGCCTGCGCCGAAGACTGGCGGCGCGCCGAAGCGCGCCCCCGCACCCGCGATCCGGCCCAGCTACGAGGTCAAGCCGGTGCTGCAAAGCGGCTACCGTCCCGACTTGCGCGACGACTCGCTGGCGCTGGCGCTGGCCGGCGCCGCCCACGCGGTGGCCCAGGTGCGCGGCGGGACCACGCTGCCGCAGGCGCTGGCCACGGCCTTCGGCGTGATGGACGCTTCGCCGCAGGCGCGCGGCGCGATCCAGGACATCGCCTACCGCTGCATGCGCAAGCTTGGCCGCAGCGAAGTGCTGCTCGGCCTGATGACGTCCAAGGCGCCGGAGCCGCCGATGCTGGCCGCCCTGCTGTGCTGCGCGCTGGCGCTGCTCGACACGAATCAGGGCGAGGCCGCCGCCTACGAGGAATTCACCGTGGTCGACCAGGCGGTGAGCGCCGCCGCGGCCCATCCCGACATGGCCCACGCGCGCAACATGGTCAACGCGGTGCTGCGCCGCTTCCTGCGCGAACGCGCCATCCTGGTCGCCGAGGCCCTGAAGCAGCCGGTCGCGCAGTGGAACTACCCCGAATGGTGGATCGACGCCGCCAAAGCCGCCTACCCGCGCCAGTGGCAGCAGATCCTTGCGGCCGGCAACGCGGCGCCGCCGCTGACCCTGCGCGTCAACCGCAGGAAGAGCAGCGTGGAGGATTACCTGCAGCGGCTGGAGCAGGCCGGTGTCAAGGCCTCGCGTATCGGTCCGGATGCGGTAAGGCTGGACAAGCCGCTGCCGGTGGCCCAGGTTCCAGGCTTCGAGGACGGCGTGGTGTCGGTGCAGGATGCAGGCGCCCAGATGGCCGCCCGGCTGCTGGACGTGGCCGACGGCATGCGCGTGCTCGACGCCTGCGCCGCCCCGGGCGGCAAGACCGGCCATATCCTGGAACTGGCCGAGGTCGACCTGACCGCGCTCGACGCCGATCCCAAGCGGCTGGTGCGGGTGCGCGAGAATCTCGACCGCCTCGGCGCGTCCGCCACGCTGGCCCCGGCGAAGGCGGAGGAGGGCGGCTGGTGGGACGGCCGCCCTTACGACCGCATCCTGGCCGACGTGCCCTGCACGGCGTCCGGCATCGTGCGCCGCCACCCGGATATCCGCTGGCTGCGGCGCAAGGGCGACACGCTCCAACTTGCAACACTTTCGGCCAAAATTCTCGACAACCTTTGGCGAATGGTAACGCCAAATGGTAAATTGCTGTTCGTGACATGTTCGCTATGGCCCCAGGAATCGGAGGCGCAGGCCGCCGCATTCGCGGTGCGCCACGGTGCGATCCGCCTCGATGCGCCAGGCCAGCTGCTCCCGGGCGGCGATGCCGGGCAGGATCACGATGGTTTGTTCTACGCGCTATTCCAAAAGAAGCCTGCGTAACCGATCCTCCGGCAATTCAAATGATATGTAAGGCTCTGGCCCACTTGTGACACTACGATTTCTTCGACTCCTGGTCTGCCAGCTGCTGCTGGCGCTTGCTTGCGTCCAGGCGCATGCGGCCGATGGCGTGGACGTCACCCGTGCCCGCATCGAGGCCAGCGAGGACGGTTACAAGCTCGATGCGGCCTATGCCTTCGACCTCAATCCCGGCCTCGAAGACGCCATCCACCACGGCGTGCATCTGTACTTCACCACCGAGGTGCAGCTGACGCGGCCGCGCTGGTACTGGCGCGACGAAAAGGCCGCCTCGGCCAGGCAGACCATCCGCATCAACTACAACGTATTGACCCGCCAGTACATCGTGCTGATCCTCGGCAGCGTGCAGCAAACCTTCCCTACCCTGGAAGACGCGCTGTTCCTGATCCGCCGCCCCAGCCGCTGGGTGATCGCGCCGCGCGGCGCGCTCAAGCAGGGTGAAACCTATGACGTCCGCCTGCGCATGGGGATGAACCGCGACTACCTGTCGAAACCGATCCAGGTCAACGCCTTCAGCAATTCCGGCTGGCGCCTGTCCTCAGACACCAAGACCTTCACCTACAAGGCCGAGTAAGTGAAACAGGGCTTGCGGTATGCGTTGGTAGTGGCCGCCGGTGCCGTCAGCATCCTGCTGTTCCTGCTCGCCAGCGCTTCCGACAATGCCAGCTTCATCGACCGCTACTACTCGTGGCTGCTCGGGCTGAACGCGGCCGTCGCCGCCACCCTGCTGGTGTTCTCGATCGTGGCGCTGGCGCGCCTGTATGCGCGCTACAAGAGCGGCAAGTTCGGCTCGCGCCTGATGGCGCGGCTGGTGATGCTGTTTGCCGCCATCGGCATCCTGCCCGGCCTGGTCATCTTCATGATTTCGGTCCAGTTCGTGTCGCATTCGATCGAGTCGTGGTTCAACGTGAAGATCGAGGCGGCGCTGCAGTCGGGCGTGAACCTGGGCGTGGCGGCGCTCGACCAGGCCCTCTCCGAGCTTGGCGCCACCGCCGAAGTGACCGCCGCCACCGTGGCGGGGCAGGACAACTTCACGTCGCGCCAGATCCTGCGCCGCCTCGCCGAGGAACAGGACGGGATCCAGAACGCGATGATCGTCGACCGCGACGGCAAGATGATCACCAGCGCCGCTGGCGCGCTCAAGGGTCGTCTGGAAGCGGACATCCCGACCCCGCAGATGCTGCTGCAGGCGGTGATGCCGGGCGGGTACTCGCGCGCCGAAGGCGGCATCGAGCGCGACATCCGCGAGGGCGGCGCCAATGCCCACGACGCCGCCACCGGCCTGCGCCTGCGGGTGGTGCTGGCGATTCCCGAACCGCCCGGCGCCCAGCCGCGCTTCCTGCAGGTGATGCAGGCGGTGCCGGTCAACCTGGCTTCGAACGCGGAAGTGCTGCGCGGCGCCTACAGCGAATACCAGGAGCGCTTCGTGGCGCGGGTCGGCCTGCGCAAGATGTACATCGAAACCCTGACCCTGACCCTGCTGCTGGCGATCTTCGGCGCCATCGCCAGCGCCTTCATCATGGCGGGCCGGCTGGCGCAGCCGCTGCTGGTGCTGGCCGAAGGCACGCGCGCGGTGGCCGAGGGCGACCTGTCGCCGCGCCCGATCGTCGGCACTTCGGACGAACTTGGCACGCTGACGCAGTCGTTCAACATGATGACCGGCCAGCTGTTCGAGGCGCGCAGCGCCGTCGAGCGCAACCGTTCGGCGCTGCAAAGCGCCAAGGCCCACCTGGAATCGGTGCTGGCCAACATGTCGGCCGGGGTGCTGGTGCTGGATGCAGAATTCCACGTGGTGAACTCGAACGAGGCGGTCGAGCGCATCCTGCAGCATGACGTGGCCGGCCACCTGGGCGCGGCGCTGTCGGAGATCGCCGGCCTCGAAGTATTCGCCGGCGCCATCACGCGCTCCTTCTCGGCGCAAAGCGCCGGTTCGGCAGCCGGCAGCACGCGCCTGCGCAGCCACTGGCAGCAGCAGATCGAGATTCCGCGCCGCCCGGGCAGCGCCGAAGACCACGACATCACCCTGTTCGCGCGCGGTTCGCGCCTGCCGGTCGGCGCCGGCTCCGGCTTCATCGTCGTGTTCGACGATATCTCGGACGTGATCTCGGCCCAGCGCTCGATCGCCTGGGGCGAGGTGGCGCGCCGGCTGGCGCACGAGATCAAGAACCCGCTGACGCCGATCCAGCTGGCGGCCGAACGCATGCAGATGAAGCTGGAAGACCATCTCGACCCGAAGCAAGCCGAGCTGCTCAACCGCGGCACCGCCACCATCGTCAACCAGGTCGACGCCATGAAGCGCATGGTGGACGACTTCCGCGACTACGCCAAGGCGCCGCCGGCCCACCTGGAAGTGCTGGACCTGAACGCGCTGATCGAAGAAATCCTGCAGCTCTACCTGGCGGGCGACGAAAGCGATATCATTCATGCAGCATTGTCGCCGGGCTTGCCGGAGGTGATGGGCGACGCGACCCAGCTGCGCCAGGTGATCCACAACCTGCTGCAGAACGCGCAGGATGCGATGAACGACCGCGGCCCGGATGCGCCGCCGCCGCGCATCGACCTGACCACGGAGGCGGTCCATTACCGGTCGGCCGACGGCACCGCCGGCACCGCGGTGCGCCTGTCGATCGTCGACAACGGGCCCGGATTCGCGCCGCGCATCCTGTCGCGCGCGTTCGAGCCTTACGTCACGTCGAAGGCGCGCGGCACCGGCCTGGGCCTGCCGATGGTGAAGAAAATCGTCGACGAGCATGGCGGCCGGATCGACATCCAGAACCGCAGCGACGGAACAGGCGCGTCCGTCCTGATTTTGCTGTTAAAGTTAGCACCTGCGGCATAGTGGCCTAAGGCACGAATCAAGAATAGAATCATGGCTTCGGCAGCAAGACGCGCATGCTGTCCAGCAGGGGCGAAACCAGGAAGGCATACATAGATGGCAAACATACTCGTAGTTGATGATGAAATGGGCATCCGCGAGCTACTCTCGGAAATCCTGGGCGACGAAGGCCACGCGATCCAGCTGGCCGAGAACGCGCAGCAGGCACGCGACGCGCGCGCGGTGGGCGCGCCGGACCTGGTGCTGCTCGATATCTGGATGCCCGACACCGACGGCGTCACCCTGCTCAAGGAGTGGCAGCGCGACGGCCTGCTGACGATGCCGGTGATTATGATGTCGGGTCACGCGACCATCGACACCGCCGTCGAGGCCACCCGCATCGGCGCCCTGAATTTCCTGGAAAAGCCGATCGCCCTGCAGAAGCTGCTGAAAGCGGTGCAGCAGGGCCTGTCGCGCGCGCAGGAAAGCGTGCGCGCCCCGGCCATCATGCCGCGCCCGATGATGGCGGCCCAGGTCGAGGAAACCGCGATCGGCGCCAGCGCCATGTTCGCCGCACAGCCGCAGCCGGCCGGCATCCCGTCGCGCATGGGCGGCGTGCCGAATGGCGAAGGCCACGGCTACACCCTGTCGTTCGACCTGCCGCTGCGCGAGGCGCGCGACGCGTTCGAGCGCATGTACTTCGAACACCACCTCGGACGCGAAGGCGGCAGCATGACGCGCGTGGCCGAAAAAACGGGCCTCGAGCGCACCCACCTGTACCGCAAGCTCAAGCAGCTCGGTGTCGAGCCGGGCAAGCTGGCCAAAAAAGGGGGATGACCCTCCCCAAGCTGCCTGCCACGCTGGTCACCGGCCCCGCGGCCGACGCGCGCGAGGCCGGCATTGCCGCCGCCCTCGAAGGCGCCCCCGGACGCAGTGCCGCCATCCTCGAGGGCTTGCCCGATCCCCGCTCCATCCTCACTCCCTCCGACAGCCTGGCGGTCGCCCGCATCGCCCCGGGGTGCATATGCTGCAGCGGCAATCTGGTTTTGCGTGTAACATTGAATCGTGTCCTGCGCGGCCGGCCCGCCCGTCTTTACATCGGGCTTGCCAATACAGAGCACCTTGATCAGTTGCGATCGTGGCTGCAGCAACCGCCATACGATCAGCTGTTGGAACTGACCCCGGATCTGCGCACTTGAAATCGGTTCCGGGAGCCCCACCTCCACATTGCACGGAGTGGAAAGTCAGCCGTCTGAAACTGGCGGTTTCCGATCTGCAAAACCGTCTGATCGAGTGAAGGAGTCACCATGAATATGATCTACAACAGCGAGCAGTACAGCGTCGTCGAGTTCGGCGTTGACCACAACCTCGAAGCCTTGCGCTTCGGCGGTTATGAGATCGTCGACAAGTCCGGCCGGCGCGAAGCCTTTATCGGCGGCAAGCTGGCGCAGTCGTTCAGGCGCGACGTCAACACCCTGATCGCCAGCGAACCAACCATGGAGGAGATCGACGACTTCCTGGGTTCCTACGATTCTCTGATGAGCAACCCCGTGCTCCTGCACTAATACCCCTGCCGGATGCGGGACCGGGGCAGCCGCCCCGTCCCGCGCACCCGGCGACCCGCGCCGCCCGCCTGAATTCCCCCCGCCCGTACCTCTTTCCAGATTTTCCCGTTTTCCCGCCGAAGGGCGCCTGCCCGCATGGTAAGCTTGCACCATGTGCCAACTTCTCGGAATGAATTGCAACGTCCCCACGGACATCGTGTTCAGCTTTACCGGCTTCGCCATGCGCGGCGGCCACACCGACACCCACCATGACGGTTGGGGCATCGCATTCTTCGAAGGCCGGGGCGTGCGCCATTTCGTCGACCACATGGCCGCGGTCGCGTCGCCCGTTGCCGAACTGATCAAGCGCTACCCGATCAAGTCGACCAATGTCATCGCCCACATCCGCAAGGCCACGCAAGGCCATGTGGCGCTGGAAAACTGCCATCCCTTCGTGCGCGAATTGTGGGGCCGCTACTGGGTGTTCGCCCATAACGGCGACCTCAAGGAATTTCATCCGGTGCTGGACGGCGCCTTCCGGCCGGTCGGCAACACCGACAGCGAGCTGGCCTTCTGCTACCTGCTGCAGGAACTGCGCGCCCGCTTCGGCGACCGGCCCCCGGCCCTCGGCGCGCTGCGCGAAGCGCTGGGCAGCCTGGTGCACGGTATCGCCGCCCACGGCACCTTCAACATGATGCTGTCGGACGGCACCGCGCTGTTCGTGCACTGCTCGACGACACTGCATTACGTGGTGCGCCAGTATCCTTTCCCGACCGCCAGGCTGGCGGACGAGGACGTCAGCGTGGATTTTGCCCAGGTAACGACGCCGAACGACCGCGTCGCTGTCATCGTCACCGCGCCGCTGACCACCAACGAAAGCTGGACCGCATTCCAGCCCGGTGAAATGAAGGTGTTCGTCGACGGACTTCCCCTTGGCGAGGAGCCGTTCCACGCTTCCGGGTAATGACAAAAAGCCACTGAAAAAATAAATAATGGGTTAAAGTATCGTCATTATTTCCGTCAAGAACGGGCCGCAACATGATCGATACAGCAAGTTCGGACAACGCCGCCTTTCAACTGCGCGTGCGCGACTTCTACCTTGGGCGCCAGCCGATCCTCGACCGTGACCAGGTGCTGCACGGCTACGAGCTGCTGTTCCGCAGCGCGCCGCTGGGGCCGGCCGCGATCGACACCGAACTGTCCGCCACCGCGGCCGTCATCGCCCATGCGGCCCAGCTGGGCATCGACAAGGTCATCGGCGACGGCAAGGGCTTCCTCAACGTCGATGCCGCCGTCCTGGACAGCGACATCTTCGTGTTCCTGCCGCGCGAGAATCTGGTGCTCGAAATTGCCGCGTCGGTGAAGGCGACGCCGGAACTGGCCGGCCGCATCGCCGCCCTGGCCAGCCACGGCTTCCGCTTCGCGCTCAGCGACGTGGTGTCGGAGACCGCCGATGTGCAGCAGCTGCTGCCGATGACCGAGTACGTCAAGTTCAGTTTGCGCGACAGTGCACCGGCCGCGCTGGCGGCGCTGGCGCCGCGCTTCAAGGCCGCCGGCAAAAAACTGGTGGCCGAAAAGGTTGAAACGCACGCGGAATTCGATGCCTGCCTTGGCCTCGGCTTCGACTTCTTCCAGGGGTATTATTTTGCGCGGCCGTCGGTGATTGGCGGGCGCAAGCTGTCGCCGGCCCAGGTGGCCGTGCTGGCGCTGATGCAGCTGGTGGTGTCCGATGCCGACAACATCGCCATCGAACGTGCCGTCAAAAAGGAAGTGACGCTGGCGCTGAACCTGCTGCGGCTGGTGAACACGCCGGCGGTCGGCATCCGCCACCGCATCGATTCGGTCAGCCAGGCGGTCACCATCCTCGGGCGCCGCCAGCTGCAGCGCTGGCTGCAGATCATGCTGTACGCCGAGCCCGCCATGCGCCGCCAGGGCATGCCGCCGCTGCTGGCGCTGGCGACCACCCGCGGCCGCCTGCTCGAACTGCTGGCCCAGCGCCTGCGCCCGGGCCAGCGCAACGTGCCGGAAATCGCCTTCACGGTCGGCATCATGTCCTTGATGGACGCCTTGTTCGGCATGCCGATGGAAGAGATCGTGCAGCAGATCCCGGTCAGCGACGAGGTCGCGGGCGCGCTGCTCAAGCGCACCGGCTTCTTCGGTGAGTTGCTGAGCCTGGCCGAGAACATCGAGCTGATGGACGAAGCCGAGGCCAGGCTGGCGCCGGCCTTGCACGAACTGGCCATGTCCGCCGACGAACTGGCCGAGCTGGAAGTGGCGGCGTTCGAATGGAGCGATACCATCGTGCGCTACGCGATCTGAGCGCACTCCACGGCTTTATGCGCGCGCGTCGAAGGCTGCGTGGTAGCAGACGTCGCCTTGGGCGCAGCTGGCGCCGAACTTCACTGACTGGAAATATTCGGCAGGCACGCCGGGCAGGGCCAGCCGCGGGGACGCCTCGAAACCGAAACGGGAGTAATACGCCGGGTCGCCCAGCACCACGCAGCCGGCCGCGCCCATGCGGCGCAGTTCTGCCAGCGCCGCGTCCATCAGCAGGCTGCCGATGCCCTTGCCCTGGCGCGCGGGCAGCACCGAAATCGGGCCCAGCCCGTACCAGCCGCCGCTGCCGTCGCTGACCGTCACCGGCGACACCGCCACATGGCCGGCGAGGGCGCCGCCTTCGTCGGCCACCAGCGACAGCGACAACACGCCGGCGCGGCGCAGCGCGTCGACAATGAACTGCTCGGTGTGGCTGGTGTGGGGCGCGGCGCGGAACGCCGCCTCGGTCAGCGCGCGGATGGCGCGCGCGTCGGCTGGCGTTTCCCCGCGGATGTCCGGGTACATGGCGCCGCCTTTACGACAGGTTGGGCGCCAGCCAGCGCTCGAGGTCTTCCTTCGAGGCGCCGCGGCGCGCTGCCATGTCGGCCACCTGGTCGTCGCCGATCTTTCCGACCACGAAGTACTTCGCGTCAGGATGGGCGAGGTAGAAGCCCGACACCGCAGCGCCCGGGAACATCGCGAACGAGTCGGTCAGCTCCATGCCGATCTCGCCGGCCTGCAGCGCCTTGAACATGTCGGCCTTGACCGTGTGCTCCGGGCAGGCCGGATAGCCGGGGGCAGGGCGGATGCCCGCGTAGCGCTCGGCGATCAGATCGTCGTTGGACAGCGCCTCGTCGGCGGTATAGCCCCACAGGTCCTTGCGCACTCGCTCGTGCAGGTATTCGGCAAAGGCTTCGGCCAGGCGGTCGGCCAGCGACTTGAGCATGATCGACGAGTAGTCGTCGTGCGCGTCCTCGAAGCGCTTCTCGTACTTTTCGATACCCAGGCCCGCAGTCACCGCGAACATGCCGATGTAGTCCTTGACGCCCGAGTCCTTGGGCGCGATGAAGTCGGCCAGGCACTGGTTGGGGCGCTGCACGCCGTCGACCAGGGGCTTGACGCCTTGCTGGCGCAGGCCGTAGTAGGTGAACGCCACTTCGGTGCGGGTGTCGTCGGTGTAGACCTCGATGTCGTCGTCATTGACCGAGTTCGCCGGCAGCATGGAGATCACGCCGTTGGCGGTCAGCCAGCGGCCTTCGATGACCTTGCGCAGCAGCGCCTGGCCTTCCTCGAACACTTTCGAGGCGGCTTCGCCCACCACCGGGTCGGTCAGGATGGCGGGGTAGGGGCCGGCCAGGTCCCAGGTCTGGAAGAACGGGCCCCAGTCGATGTACTTGGCCAGCGTGCCCAGGTCGACGTTGCGGAACTCGCGGCGGCCGATGAACTTCGGGCGCACCGGCGCGAACTCCAGCACCGCCTTGTTGGCGCGCGCCTGCTTGAGCGGCAGGATCGGCAGCGCCTTCTTGTTGGCGTGCTGCTCGCGGATGCGCGCGTAGTCGTCGCTGATGTCCTCGATATACTTGTCGCGCGTCTCGGGCGTGAGCAGCGACTGCGCCACCGACACCGAGCGCGAGGCGTCCGGCACGTACACCACCGGGCCTTCGTAATGGTGCGAAATCTTGACAGCGGTGTGGGCGCGGCTGGTGGTGGCGCCGCCGATCAGCAGCGGGATCTTCAGCATGCGGAAGTGCGGATCGCGCTGCATTTCGCGCGCCACGTGCGCCATCTCCTCGAGCGAAGGCGTGATCAGGCCGGACAGGCCGACCATGTCCGCGTTCTCGACCTTGGCGCGCGCCAGGATCTCGGAGCAGGGCACCATCACGCCCATGTTCACCACTTCGAAGTTATTACACTGCAGGACCACCGACACGATGTTCTTGCCGATGTCGTGGACGTCGCCCTTGACGGTGGCGATGACGATCTTGCCCTTCGGTTTGGCGACAATGCCGGTGCGCTTCTCCTCGGCCAGCTTTTCCTCTTCGATGTAGGGGATCAGGTGGGCCACGGCCTGCTTCATCACGCGCGCCGACTTGACCACCTGCGGCAGGAACATCTTGCCCTGTCCGAACAGGTCGCCGACCACGTTCATGCCGTCCATCAGCGGGCCTTCGATCACGTGGATCGGGCGCCCGCCGGAGTCCAGCAGCTGCTGGCGCGCTTCCTCGGTATCCTCGACGATCCACTGCGTGATGCCGTGCACCAGCGCGTGCGACAGGCGCTGGTTGACCGTGCCTTCGCGCCATTCGAGATTCTGGGCGTCCTGCTTGCCGCCCGCCTTGAGCGTGCCGGCGATCTCGATCATGCGCTCGGTGGCGTCCTCGCGGCGGTTCAGTACCACGTCCTCGACCCGCTCGCGCAGTTCGGCCGGGATGTCGTCGTACACGCCCATCATGCCGGCGTTGACGATACCCATCGTCATGCCGGCCTTGATCGCGTGGTACAGGAACACGGTGTGGATCGCTTCGCGCGCCGGGTCGTTGCCGCGGAAGCTGAACGACACGTTCGACACGCCACCCGAGATTTTCGCGTGCGGCAGGTTTTGCTTGATCCAGCGGGTGGCGTTGATGAAGTCCACCGCGTAGTTGTTGTGCTCCTCGATGCCGGTGGCGATCGCGAAGATGTTCGGGTCGAAGATGATGTCCTCGGGCGGGAAGCCGACCTGTTCGGTCAGCACCTTGTAGGCGCGCGCGCAGATCTCGGTCTTGCGTTCGAAGGTGTCGGCCTGGCCTTTCTCGTCGAAGGCCATGACGATCACGGAGGCGCCGTAGCGCCGGCACAGGCGCGCCTGGCGGATGAACTCTTCCTCGCCTTCCTTCATCGAGATCGAGTTGACCACCGCCTTGCCCTGCACGCATTTCAGGCCGGCCTCGATCACCGACCACTTGGACGAGTCGATCATGATCGGCACGCGCGAGATGTCCGGCTCGGACGCGATCAGGTTCAGGAAGCGCGTCATCGCGGCCACCGAATCGAGCATCGCCTCGTCCATGTTGATGTCGATGACCTGGGCGCCGTTCTCGACCTGCTGGCGCGCCACCGACAGCGCCTCGTCGTACTGCTCGTTCAGGATCATGCGTGCGAAGGCCTTGGAGCCGGTGACGTTGGTGCGCTCGCCGACGTTGACGAACAGCGAGTTCTCGTCGATGGTGAAGGGTTCCAGGCCAGACAGGCGCTGGGCCACCGGGATGTCCGGCACCGCGCGCGGCGCGCTGGTGGACAGCAGGTCGCCGATCGCCTTGATGTGTTCCGGCGTGGTGCCGCAGCAGCCGCCTGCGATATTAATGAAGCCGCTGTCGGCGAATTCGCGCAGCAGCGCCGAGGTGTCGGACGGCAGCTCGTCGAAGCCGGTGTCGCTCATCGGGTTGGGCAGGCCGGCGTTCGGATAGATGCATACGAAGGTATCGGCGATCTGCGACAGCTCCTCGGCGTAAGGGCGCATCAGCGCCGCGCCCAGCGCGCAATTGAGGCCGATGGTCAGCGGCTTCGCATGGCGTACCGAATTCCAGAAGGCAGGCACGGTCTGGCCCGACAGGATGCGGCCGGAGGCGTCGGTGACGGTACCGGAGATCATGAGCGGCAAGCGTTCCTGGCCCGGGTTTTCGTCGAAGTACTGGTCGATCGCGAACAGCGCCGCCTTGCAGTTGAGGGTGTCGAAAATGGTCTCGACCAGCAGCACGTCGGCGCCGCCCTCGACCAGGCCGCGCACCTGATCCAGGTAGGCGGCGGCCAGCTGGTCGAAGGTGACGTTGCGCGCCGCCGGGTCGTTGACGTCCGGCGAGATCGACGCGGTTTTCGGGGTCGGCCCGAGCGCGCCGGCGACGAAGCGCGGCTTGTCCGGGGTGCTGTACTTGTCGCAGGCGGCGCGCGCCAGTTTCGCCGCTTCGACGTTCATCTCGTAGGCCAGGTGGGCCATGTGATAGTCGTCCTGGGCGATGGTGGTGGCGCCGAAGGTGTTGGTTTCGATCAGGTCGGCGCCGGCCGCGAGGTAGCGCTCGTGGATCTCCTGGATCACGTGCGGCTGGGTCAGGGTCAGCAGTTCGTTGTTGCCCTTGACGAACAGCTCGCGCGCGCCGCTGCCTTCCGGCGCAGTAAAGCTGGCGAAGCGTTCGCCGCGGTAGGCGGCCTCGTCGAGCTTGTACTGCTGGATGATCGTGCCCATCGCGCCATCCAGGATCATGATCCGGCGCGAAAGGATTTCGCGCAGCTGGGTTTCAGTCTTGGAGATGGTCGGGGTGGTGCAGGTCATGATGTTCTTTCAATGGGCGGGAAACGCGGGCTGTCAATAGCCGCACGACCTAAAATTATACGTCATCGGCACAGTTTGGTTTTGTGGGCAAGACGCAAGCACCTCACCCTACATGCTTTCGTTTTAGATACACGTTTGTATCTTTATGTATTAAACGTACTGACTGATACATGAGGATACAAAACCCATTCCCTCAGCAATCTTTTGGATACATGGCAGGGCGACAATCGAAGTATTGACAGTTCCGGGCACGCCGTTTGCCCGGCAGGTCAAACCACAGGAGGAATCGCGCCGCTTTCTGCGAGCGCGGAGGATCCGCCGCCGACAAGAAGGAAGAGTAAATGAATAAGGAATTCGCACCTGCGTGGGATGAGCCGGCCCACGGCAGCTATCAGGCCAGCGCGCCGCAGCAGCAGGCCGTAAAAAGCAATCCAGGAACGCAGCAGAAGCAGATCGTGACGATCCGCCTGGATGTCGACATGCTCGACTGGTTCAAATCGGCAGGTCCGGGTTACCAGACCCGCATCAACCAACTGCTGCGCGAGCACATGGAAGCCGAACGCGCCAAGGCGGCGGCCGCCGAAGAGCAGGCCGCCTGAGGCTGGCTTAGTCGAAACAAAGTCCTTCCAGCGGGAATCCCTTGAGGAATTCCTGCGCCGGAAGGCGCTTGCCGCCAGGCTTCTGGAGTTCGGTCAGGCGCAAAGTCCCTTCCTTGCACGCGACCACGATGCCATGCCGCGCATCGGCCGCCAGCACCTGCCCTGGCAGCGTCGCACTACCGGCCGGCATCGCCTGCGCTTTCCAGATCTTGATGGTTACGCCGTTGACTTCGGCATGCGCGCCCGGGAACGGGTTGAACGCGCGGATCTTGCGGCTGATGTCATCGGCCGTCAGCGAAAAATCGATCTTCGCTTCGTCCTTGCTGATCTTGGCCGCATAGGTCACGCCCGCCTCGGGCTGGGTCACGGGTTTGAGCCGGCCTTCCTGCACAGCGCGCAGCGCCGCCACGATCATCTCGCCGCCCAGCGACGCCAGCTTGTCGTGCAGGGTGGCGGTGGTGTCCGTCGGCGCGATTGCGATCCTTTCCATCAGCAGCATCGGGCCGGTGTCCAGGCCTTCTTCCATTTTCATGATGGTCACGCCGGTTTCCGCATCACCCGCTTCGATCGCGCGGTGAATCGGCGCGGCGCCGCGCCAGCGCGGCAGCAGCGAACCGTGGATGTTGATGCAAGGCTTGATGTCGAGCGTGCTGCGCGGCAGGATCAGGCCATAGGCTGCCACCACCATCACGTCGTAGTCGGTCGCCAGCAGGCGTTCGTGGGCCGCCTTTGCCTCCGCGGCGCGCTGCGGGTCCTTGCTGTCCATGCGCAGCGACAGCGGCTGCAGCACGTCGATGCCTTTGGCCAGCGCGAACTGCTTGACGCTGGAAGCCTGCAGCTGCATGCCGCGTCCGGCCGGGCGGTCGGGCTGGGTCAGGACCAGGGGAATCGCGAAGCCGGCCTCGTACAGGGCGCGCAAGGCGATGGCGGCAAACTCCGGGGTGCCGGCGAAGACGACCTTCATCGGGCGCCTAGTAGCGGCGTCCGGCGGCGCGCAGGGCCGCGTCGCGCTCGATCGCGCGTTCTTCCTTGAGCAGCTTGGCCTTGATGCGGTTGCGCTTGAGCGGCGACAGGTATTCCACGAAGATCTTGCCCTTCAGGTGGTCCATCTCGTGCTGGATGCACACCGCCATCAGGCCGTCGGCTTCCAGTTCGAACGGCACGCCCTGCGCATCGAGTGCGCGCACCCGGACCCGCGACGGGCGCTCGACGCCGTCGTAGATGCCCGGCACCGACAGGCAGCCTTCGTCGTAGACCTGGCGGTCGTCGCTGGCCCAGACGATTTCCGGGTTGATGAACACGCGCAGGTCATCCTTCGTTTCGGTGATGTCGACCACGATCAGCTGCTCGTGCACGTCGACCTGGCTGGCAGCCAGGCCCACGCCGGGCGCTTCGTACATGGTCTCGGCCATGTCGGCCACCAGCCTGGCAATACGCTCGCCGAATTCGGTTACCGGCTTGGCAACCTTGTGCAGGCGGGCGTCAGGGTAGCGAAGGATATTCAGTAGTGCCATGGGTTCGTCCAGCTCAGTAACAATTTAATAATCGATTCGGGAATGCGATGCAAAAAATGCTCTAAAACAACAAAAATCCACTGTGCCGCACCGTCGGCGGGGTTAGTATTTCTTGCCAGTTCAAGGATTTATGTGCAGAATTTGATTCAGTATGGCAACCCTTTTTGATCAGCAAGTTGCATAGGGTAGTGCTCATTCTGCTGCCGTTGTACGCGATAGCGAGGCCCCGCGCAATGGTGATGAGTTCCGCCAGCAATTCCGTGTAATGCCGCATTTATCGGACATCTCAATGAAAAATTTTAGCACAGTCGGGGCACGTCTTGCATGTGCGGCGCTTTTGGCGGGCATCATGGCCGCACCCGTCCAGGCCGCGACCTGCGCCTTCCGTCCCAACGCGCCGGACCAGCACCTGGTGGTCAAGGGCGACACGTTGTGGGACATCTCCGGCAAGTTCCTCGAGCATCCCTGGTGCTGGCCGCAAGTGTGGGGCATGAACCGCGACGAGATCCGCAACCCGCACTGGATCTATCCGGGCCAGATCGTCTATTTCGACCGCCGCAGCGGCCGCCTGTCGCTGCAAAAGCCGGGCGATGCCGGCGCGGCGTCCGGCCAGCCGCCGCTGACCCGCCTGTCGCCGCAGCTGCGCACCGAGGGCCTGGGGCGCGATGCGATCCCGTCGATTCCCGCGTCCGCGATCGAGCCTTTCCTGACCCGCCCGCTGGTGATCGAAGACAGCGCCCTCGACGGCTCGCCGCGCATCGCCGCCTCGCAGGAAGGCCGCGTCTACCTGGGCCAGGGCGACAAGGTCTACGTCAAGGGCGCCCTGAACGGCGCGACCTCGTTCCAGGTATTCCGTCCCGGCACCCCGCTGCGCGATCCGGAAACCGGCAAGGTGCTGGCGCACGAGGCCCAGTACCTCGGCACCGTCAAGCTGCAGACCGCGGCCAGGCCGGGCGTCGACGTGCACACGTTTACCGTGACCGGCTCGTTCCAGGAAATGGGCGTGGGCGACCGCCTGATGCCGACCCCGCCGGAACCGATGCGCAGCTACGTGCCGCATCCGCCCGACAGCAAGGTCGACGCACGGGTGATATCGATCTACGGCGGCGTGACCTACGCCGGCCAGAACCAGATCGTCAGCATTAACCGCGGTTCGCTTGACGGACTCGATGTCGGCTCGGTGCTCCAGCTGTACCATTTCGGGAAGGTCGTGGCCGACCCCGGCGGCGCCAAAGGCATGCTGGGCATGGGCCGGCCGACGCTCAAGTTGCCGGACGAGCAGTACGGCAGCCTGTTTGTGTTCCGCGTCTTCAAGAACGTGTCCTACGGGCTGGTCATGCAGGTGACCGAGCCGGTGCAGGTCGGCGACGTGGCTAAATCACCGGAGTAACCGCCGTGCAGGACACGGACCCCACGCCAGAGAGCAGCCAGTCCGATTGGACCGGGTGGCTGCGCCTGGCCGAAGTGCCGGGCGTGGGCTGCGTGCTGGGCGCCCGCCTGCTCGCAGGGTTCGGTTCGCCGGCGGCCATATTCGCCGCCCCGCATGCGGACCTTGCCGCTACCTGCGGCGCGCAACTGGCGAGCGCCATCCTGGCGCCGCCACCGCCTTCCACGCTGGCGCTCATCGAGCGCACCCGCATATGGCTTGCCACACAAGGCAAGCACTTGCTGACCCTGCACCATCCCGCCTACCCGCCGCTGCTGCGGGAAATCTACGACCCGCCCCTCCTGCTGTATGCGGCCGGCCACGTCGAGCTGCTGTCGGCGCCGATGCTGGCGATCGTGGGCAGCCGCAACGCCAGCCGCCAGGGCGAGGCCAACGCCCAGGCCTTCGCGCGCGCCTTCAGTGACGCCGGCCTGACCATCGTGTCCGGGCTGGCGCTGGGGATCGACGCCGCCGCGCACCAGGCGGCGCTGTGCGGGTCAGGCTCCACGGTCGCCGTGATCGGCACCGGCGCCGACATCGTCTACCCGGCGCGCAACCACCAGCTGGCGCACCAGATTGCAGAAACGGGCTGCGTCGTCAGCGAATACCCGCTCGGGCATCCGGTGCTCGCCTCCAATTTCCCGCGCCGCAACCGTCTGATCAGCGGCATGAGCCGAGGCGTGCTGGTGGTCGAGGCAGCCGCGCAGTCGGGCTCGCTGATCACGGCACGCATGGCCGCCGAGCAGGGCAGGGAGGTATTCGCCATTCCCGGTTCCATCCATGCGCCGATGAGCAAGGGCTGCCACCGCCTGATCCGCGAAGGCGCCAAGCTGGTCGAATCCGCCGCCGACGTGCTGGAGGAACTGGCGCCGGCCGTGCCTGCCGCGCGCGGCGCCGGCGCGGAACCTGCCGCCGAGCTCGGCGGCCGCTTGCTGGCGGCGCTCGGCCACGAACCGGTCGACGGCGACACGCTGGCGCTGCTGAGCGGCCTCGATGCAGGCGCGCTGAGCGCCCAACTGTTAACAATGGAGCTGGCGGGGCAGCTTGAAAGGTTGCCAGGTGGACTATTCCAGCGTGTCAGCCGATAGTTGCCGCCTTGAAAATGTTGCGCTGGACGGGCCAAGGTTTGAAGCGCTCTTGTGCCGGGATGAGCTTAACTGATAGAGTAGAGCCATGTTCGACATCCTGGTCTACCTTTACGAGACGTACTACCGCCCCGACGCCTGCCCGGAGCCGGCGGCGCTTGCGCGCAAGCTGTCCGCCGTGGGATTCGACGATGTCGAGATTTCGGAAGCGCTCGTATGGCTGACCGACCTGACCGAAATGGCGGGCGGCGACCTCGATTTCACCACCGACGGCACCCGCTTCTACGTCGAGCAGGAGTACGATACGCTGGGCACGCCCGCGGTCGGCTTCATCCAGTTCCTCGAAAGCGCCAAGGTGCTCAGCCCGGTGCAGCGCGAGATCGTCATCGAACGCGCGCTGGCGCTGGACGAATCGCCGGTCAGCCTCGGCAAGCTGAAGATCATCGTGCTAATGCTGCTCTGGAGCCAGGGCAAGGAGCCGGACGCACTGATGTTCGACGACCTGTTCGGTTCCGACGACGAGCAGGCCCCGCGCCTGCTGCACTAAGCTTCACACGCCCCGCCCGCGCCCCGTGCGCACCGTTTCCCATGTTGCGCCATACCGGAATCCGCGGCCCCGTGATCGGCCCCTTGCGGATTTCACGGCAACCCGCTTATCATTGGCCGCACCCACCGGATTGTTACAATTTCGATATGAAAATTGTAATTCTGCGGTCTTGCGGCAGAGCATGTATGATGCGCGTGCCAAATAATTAAAAGTACGACGGGAACCCTATGACCAAAACCCTCATCATCGCCGAGAAGCCGTCCGTCGCGAACGATATCGCCAAGACGCTGGGCGGCTTCACCAAGCACGATGAGTATTTCGAATCCGACGAATACGTCCTGTCCTCGGCCGTCGGCCACCTGCTGGAAATCGCGGTGCCGGAAGAGTACGACGTCAAGCGCGGCAAATGGAGCTTCGCCCACCTGCCGATGATTCCGCCTTACTTCGCGCTGAACCCGATCGCCAAGACCGAGTCGCGCCTGAAGGTGCTGAACCGGCTGATGAAGCGCAAGGACGTCACCCAGCTGATCAACGCATGCGATGCGGGCCGCGAAGGGGAACTGATTTTCCGCCTGATCGCGCAGAACGCGAAGGCCAAGCAGCCGGTCCAGCGCCTGTGGCTGCAGTCGATGACGCCGAACGCGATCCGCGAAGGCTTCGCCAACCTGCGCAGCGACGACGAGATGCTGCCGCTGGCCGACGCCGCGCGCTGCCGTTCCGAAGCCGACTGGCTGATCGGTATCAACGGCACCCGCGCGATGACCGCGTTTAACTCGAAAGAGGGCGGCTTCTACCTGACCACCGTCGGCCGCGTGCAGACGCCGACCCTGTCGATCGTGGTCGAACGGGAAGAGAAGATCAAGAAGTTCATCCCGCGCGACTACTGGGAAGTACGCGCCGAATTCGTGTGCGCCGCCGGCGTGTACGAAGGCCGCTGGCTGGACCAGTCGTTCAAGAAGGACGAGAACGACCCGGAGAAGCGTCCGGAACGCCTGTGGAGCAAGGCCGCCGCCGACACCATCGCGATGGCATGCAAGGGCCGCCAGGGCAACGTGACCGAGGAATCGAAGCCGACCACCTCGATGGCGCCGGCCCTGTTCGACCTGACCAGCCTGCAGCGCGAGGCCAACGGCCGCTTCGGCTTCTCGGCCAAGAACACGCTGGGCCTGGCCCAGGCGCTGTACGAGAAGCACAAGGTGCTGACCTATCCGCGTACCGATTCGCGCCACCTGCCTGAAGACTATATCGGCACCGTCAAGGAAACCATGGCGACGCTGGCGGAGAACAACAACTACCACCAGTTCGCCAAGCAGATCACCGACAAGGGCTGGGTCAAGCCGAACAAGCGCATCTTCGACAACGCCAAGATCTCGGACCACTTCGCGATCATCCCGACCACGCTGGCGCCGAAGAACCTGTCCGAGCCAGAGCAGAAGCTGTACGACCTGGTGACGCGCCGCTTCATGGCGGTGTTCTTCCCGGCCGCGGAATTCCAGGTCACCACCCGCTACACCGAAGTCTCCGGCCACCAGTTCAAGACCGAAGGCAAGGTCATGACCAATCCGGGCTGGCTCGCCGTCTACGGCAAGGATGTCGCCGCGGCCGACGACAAGGAAGGTTCGGGCACGCTGGTGCCGGTTGCGAAGGGCGAGAAGGTCCTCACCGAAAAAGTCACGGCCAACGGCCTGGTCACCAAGCCGCCTGCGCGCTACTCCGAAGCGACCTTGCTGTCGGCGATGGAAGGCGCGGGCAAGCTGATCGACGACGACGAGCTGCGCGACGCGATGGCCGGCAAGGGCCTCGGCACGCCGGCGACGCGCGCGGCCATCATCGAAGGCCTGCTGGGCGAGAAGTACCTGATCCGCGAAGGCCGCGAGCTGATCCCGACCGCGAAAGCGTCGCAGCTGATGACGCTGCTGCGCGGCCTCGGCGTGAACGAGCTGACCGCGCCCGAACTGACCGGCGAGTGGGAATACAAGCTGTCGCAGATGGAAAAGGGCAAAATCTCGCGCGAGGAATTCATGCGCGAGATCGCCCAGATGACGCAGATTATCGTCAAGCGCGCCAAGGAATACGACAACGACACCATCCCGGGCGAGTACGCCACGCTGCAGACGCCGTGCCCGAACTGCGGCGGCGTAGTCAAGGAAAACTACCGCCGCTTCGCCTGTACCAAGTGCGAGTTCAGCATGACCAAGACGCCGGGCAGCCGCCAGTTCGAGATCGCCGAAGTCGAGGAGCTGCTGAAGAACCGCACCATCGGTCCGCTGCAGGGCTTCCGCTCGAAGATGGGCCGTCCTTTCGCCGCCATCCTGCGCATCGTGAAAGACGAGGACATCAACAACTACAAGCTGGAATTCGACTTCGGCCAGAACGACGAGGGCGAGGACGGCGAGGGCGTCGACTTCACCGGCCAGACCGCGCTCGGCCCGTGCCCGAAATGCACCGGTGGCGTGTACGAGATGGGCCTGGCCTATGTGTGCGAGCACAGTGTCGCCAAGCCGAAGACCTGCGACTTCCGCAGCGGCCGCATCATCCTGCAACAGGAGATCTTGCCGGAACAGATGGCGAAGCTGCTCAACGAAGGCAAGACCGACCTGCTGCCAGGCTTCGTATCGCAGCGCACGCGCCGTCCGTTCAAGGCCTTCCTGGTGAAGGGCAAGGACGGCAAGATCAGCTTCGAGTTCGAGGAGCGCAAGGCAAAGGGGACGACTGCCAAGTCGTCCGCTAAGGGCAAGACCGCGAAGGCCGAGCCGGAAGCGGAAGGCGGCGAAGAGGCTGTAGCAGCGCCGGCGAAGAAAGCGCCGGCCAAGGCTCCTGCCAAAAAGGCTGCGGCGAAAAAGGCGCCTGCGAAGAAAGCACCCGCCAAGAAAGCGGCGGCAGCGAAAAAGTAAGTGCCGTCAGCTGCAAGCGAGAAACCGTGTCACCCGATTTTCGGGGGCACGGTTTTTTATTTCGGCGCGGCTCGTTTTAGCCAGTATTCTGGAGGACGCTGCTTTTTCGACATAGCGAGTACCAGTATGCCTCCCGGCTTGGACTGGTAGACGATCATATGTCCCATATGGCCAACCGGCATGATGCGAACCGAGCGCCCCACGCTGCGTCCGCTTAGCGGAAACCTGGATAACAAGGCGAGAGTGCGTTCAATGGCGTCGAGCAGATTAGCACCCAGCCCTTTTCGCTGGCGCTCATATTCCTCGAACGCCGCTGCGAAATCCAGCCGCGCCGCGGTGGATAAGCGTGACGTCATTTGGAAAGGCGTGCCCGAGCTTCGGCCAGTACGATCTCGGCTGGAATACCAGGATCGCGCCCGCTCTCCAGGTCAGCAATCCGGCGCTGTATCTCCTGATCCCAGGCTTCGTCCCATTCGTCGCCGAGCTGCAGTCCTAGCACGGCTGCGGGATCGAGGCCATAGTCCTCGATCTCTCCCATGGAGACACGCTCGTCGAACTGAGCCAGGCTATACAGATGAAGGATGATTTCCTGAAGCGAACAATCATCGGGAAGATGACTCAAGAGCGCAGCAACGCGTTGTTTTGGCGTGTACATGATTGTCTCCGGCGGGTATGTCAGTTAGAGCCCCGCCATTCTGCAAAGTTCGCCGTGATCCGCTAGGGCAGCGCGCTTATTTCAGGTCTGCGGTGTCAAAGTAGACGGTGCCGATGACTTCAGCGCCCGGCAGCGCACGCGCCAGTGCGGCGGCGGCTGTCTCATCGAGGCCTTGTTTTGCCACGGTGATAGCGCCCGTTGCGGCGTCATGAGGGGACGCAATCGCCACGATATGATCGAAGTCCGGCCGGCTGTCGATCTCCTTGACAAGGAAACGCTGCTTGCCACTGCCCAGCTGCACATAGCGCGCGCCATCGCTGGTCTTCGCGTCTTTGGCCAGCTGGCGGTACATCAGCACCTTGTCGACCACCACCGTGGCGCTGCTGTACTGCGCCTTGCCGCCCCGTTCGAAGTGGCCCAGCACGAGGTCGGCCTTGAACTGGCGCAGCGGCTCGCCGGCGTTCGGCGCCAGCCGGTCCAGCGCGAACTTCTCCGGATCGACCGTCCACAGCGCGGTCTTGCCGTTCAGGCGCTGGCGCAGCTCGGCGTCCAGCTTCCGGTCGGCCAGGTGCACCTGCAAGATCACCTGGTAGTCGTGCGGCGCGTGGAACATCGGCAGGTGCGAGGTGTACAGGGCTTCCTTGCCGCCGAATAGCGCCATGCCGTGGGTGCCGAAGTTACCGCCCGGCTGGGCCGCGCCAGCCGCGCCTGCGAACAGCAGGCCCGCGATCAATGTCAGTTTCTTCATGCTCGTTTCTTGTGTGAGGGTATCAGCGGTACTCGACCTGCATCATGTTATCAGCTGGCTTGCGGTCGATCAGCTTGTTGTCCGGATCGATACCGGCCCGGGCCGGGCGGCCGCCCACGATCAGCGTCACCGTCACATCGCGGCTGCCGACGATGCGGCGCTCGCGCAGCAGCGGCCTGCCGTCCTTGTCGTCGACGCCGAATTCGATCACGTCCTTCAGCGGCGCTTCCTTTTCTTCACCCAGTTCGCCGGCCCGCATCTTGGTGGCCGAGGCGCTCACGGTTACCGCGTATTTGCCGTCGGCGCGGCGCTGCGCGGTGGCGGAGGTGGCGCGGTTCTCGTACAGGACGATGGACTCGAACAGGTCGTCGATCAGGTAGGCATATTCGGGCGGCGCGACCTGGCGCAGTGCGCTGGTCAGCACATCGACGCCGGGGTAGGGCGCGCCGTGGAAGGCGTGGTCCGCCAGCAGCTTGTGCAGCACGCCGTTGACCTTGTCCTCGCCCAGCACATCCTGCAGCAGGTACATCGCCAGCCCGCCCTTGCGGTAGTGGATGTAGTCCTGGTTCTCGTTCTGCGCCAGCGGCATCTCCTTGCGGTTCTCCAGCGCGCGGCCCATCAGGTAGCGGTCGAGGTCATAGCGCAGGAAACGCCGCATCTTGTTCTCGCCCATGGTCTTCTTCATCACCATCAGCGCCGAATACTCCGACAGCGTTTCCGACAGCACCGTGGCGCCGCGCGTGTTTGCGCCCACCAGCTGGTGGCCCCACCACTGGTGCGCCATTTCATGCGCGGTCACGTGGAACGGATAGTCGACGTCCTTCGGATCCTGGTCGTCCACCTTGGCGATGAAGCCGATGTTCTCCGAATACGGGATGGTGCCCGGGTAGGACTGCGCAAAGGTGGCGTAGCGCGGGAATTCGACTACGCGCACGACCTTGTGCTGGTAGGGGCTGAAGTTGGCCGAGTAGTACTCCAGCGACGCCTTGACGCCCTTGACGATGCGGTCCAGGTTGTAGGCATGGGCGGCGTGGTAGTACACATCGATGGTCACGTCGCGCCAGCGGTCGTGCCGCACTTCGTAGCGCGCCGACTGGAAGCCGTAGAAGTTCAGGATTGGCTTGTCCATCTTGTAGTGGAAGTAGCGGCGCCCCTTGTCCAGCCATTCCTTTTCCAGCGTGCCGGGGGCGATCGCCACCTGGTCCGGGCTGGTGCTGACCACGGCGTTGAAGTTGATCCAGTCGGCGTCGGAGCTGATATAGCTGTCGGCGCGGCCTTTGGGGTCGTCGCGCGCGAGCATGCGCTCGCGCGGCGCCAGCCCGTGGCGCTTGCGGTCGCGCTCATCGGAAAGCTCGATCGAGCGCATGTAGCCGATGCCCGGCAGCGCGTCCTTGTTGAAGAAGGTGCCGTTGCCGATCACGGGCGTGTCCAGCCCCAGGCCGAGGATGCCCTTCGGCGTGTAGGCCAGTTCGAAGTCCATCGCGATGCGCTCGCCCGGCTGCAACGGAGCGGCCAGGAGGTACAGGTAGACGCCGCGGTCGCGGTCGGTCAGCACCGCGCGCGCCGGCTGGCTGAAACGCACCCTGAGGTCGGCGCGGCGATCCTGGTTGACGATCACCTGGCTGACCGGCTTGCCGGTGCGGTTCTCCAGCTGGTAGCGTCCGCGCACGTGCAGGCTGCGGCTCTCCGGGCGAATGTCGACGCGCAGGTCGACATCGGTGATGCGCGGTTGCGGCGCGCCCGCCAGCGGCTTGTAGCGCTGTTCGTAGTCGGCGCGCTGCTGGTCGGCTTGCCAGGCGGTCTGGAAGTCGTTGGCGACATGCAGGTTGTAGTACAGCAGGCCGCCGGCGCCGAGGAAGATGGCCAGTCCGATGGCGAAGGTGGCCAGCACCGGCGTGCTCAGGTTGCGGCGCGCCATGCGCAGGCGGCTGCCGAATTCGTCGTTGCAGCCGCGCGGCCAGAACACCAGCGACAGCACCAGCAGCATCAGCGCGAAGCCGCCCCAGTACAGCTCGAACCAGCGCTCGCGCGCCAGGTAGTGGCCGAAGCCGTTCATGGCCGAATACACGAAGTCGGGCGAGGTGCCGTACAAGATCATCGGGTGGTCGAGGCCAAGCGAGGAGAAGGTGATCGTCGCCACGTAGTAGACGATCATCGCGAAGTAGGCCACGTACTTGTGATTGAACAGTACCTGCACCGTGATCGCCAGCACCGCCACCATTGCCCACTGCGGAAGCTCGATCAGGAACAGCGTCTGTACGTACAGGCCAAGCTCGAAGGCGAAGTAGCCGTCGAACACCTGGATCAAGAGGCCGCACAGCATCAGCACGAACAGCATCAGCGCCTGCAGGCCGACCAGTGCGAATACCTTGGCCAGCATGCGCACCCAGGTCGGCACCGGCATCACGTCGAGCATCGGCGCCACGCGCGCCTCGCGCTCGCGCCAGACGATTTCGCCGGCGTAGAAGGTGGTCACGATCAGCATGAACAGCGAGAAGGTCTCGCCGATCAGTTCCAGCACCTGGTAGGTGACCGGGTAGGTGCTGGTGCCGTAGATGGCGCCCATGTTCAGCGAACTGGCGAACACCGTCAGCACCGAGGCCAGCACGATCACGGCGAAGTAGACATTCCTGGTCGACTCGCGCAGGTTCAGCCAGCTCGAACGGGCCAGCAGCAGCAGCAGGCTGCGGTTGGCGAAGTCGGGTTTTTCGCGGGTGTCGGCGGCGACCTGGCTGAGCTGCACCGGCATGTCGTTCTCGCCGCCCTTGGCGCGGCCGCTGTCGGCGGCGCTGATGAAGTGGAAGCGCCAGTAGCCGAGCAGCAGCACGACCAGCGCGAAGCCGGACCAGATCGCGCGGTTGAGCAGGTACACGCTTTCGAAGGGGATCACGCGCACGTTGCGTTCGGCCACCGTCCAGTATTCGGTCATGCGGATCAGGGCGGTGGTGCCGAACGGATCGATCAGCGCGGCCAGGGTCTTGTAATCGAGGTCGCGCGCCAGGTAGGGCGCCACGATGTAACCGACCATCATCACCACGCTGGCCACGTACACCGGCATCATGCGGCGGGTCAGCGCGGCCAGCACGAAGAAGATGGCGCCGAAGATGAACAGGTTCGGCGCCTGCATCAGCACGAACGGGCGCAGGTACAGCATCAGGTTGACGGGGCCGAGCCGCTCCGGCTCGATGCCGGGTATGTAGGTGCCGAGCCAGGCGCCCAGCACGATGCTGGAGAAAACGATCACCAGGGTCAGGTAGGCGCCCAGGAAGCGCCCGAACACGTAGGCCGCCTTGCCGATCGGGGCGCTGAAGAAGAAGTGGTGCATGTCGTACTCGAAGTCCTGCTGGACCGAGCGGCCCATCACGGCCGCCACCACCACCACCCCGAGGCAGCCGAGGAAGGCAACCGTCATGTCCACCGAACGCGGCGCGTTGATGAACACCTTGCCGCCGAAGATGACCTGCACCTCCTTGAACACGCCGCCGGCGGCCGCCATCCACAGCATCGCCAGCGCCAGGAACATGGCGAAGTAGACCCAGGTCGAAAGCAGCTTGAGCCGCTGCCGGGCTTCGAACAGTGCGATTGCCAGCATGACTGCCCCTAGCAGTTGCTGGCCGCGGTATGGCGTCCGGCGATGGTGGCGAAGTACACGTCTTCGAGATCGCAGATGGCCGGCTCGAAGCCGTCGCCGGGGGCGCGGTCGGCGTACACCCGGATCAGGGTGCGCCCGGTCAGCAGGCGGGTCGAGATCACCGAGTGCTGCTTCTGGAACGCGGCCACGTCGGCTTTCGCCACGAAGCGCTCCCAGATCTTGTCGCCGATGTCCTCGATCAGCTTCTGTGGCTCGCCGCACAGCAGCACGTGGCCCTTGTTGATGATGGCCATGTTGGAGCACAGGTCGGCCACGTCGGACACGATGTGGGTCGACAGCAGGACCGTCTTGTCCTCGCCGATGTCGGACAGCAGGTTGTGGAAGCGCACCCGTTCCTGCGGGTCGAGGCCGGCGGTCGGCTCGTCGACGATGATCAGCTGTGGATCGCCCAGCAGCGCCTGGGCGATGCCGAAGCGCTGGCGCATGCCGCCCGAGAAGCCGCCGAGGCGCTGGTGGCGCACGTCGAACAGGTTGGTCTGCTGCAGCAGGCCGTCGACCACCTCGCGCCGGCGCGCGCGGTTGGACAGGCCCTTGAGGATGGCGAAGTGGTCAAGCAGCTCGTAGGCGGTGACCTTGGGGTAGACGCCGAAGTCCTGCGGCAGGTAGCCGAGCAGGCGGCGCACCTCGTCCTGTTCGTCGAGCACGTCGATATCGCCCAGGAACACCGAACCGGAATCGCATTCCTGCAGCGTGGCCAGGATGCGCATCAGGGTCGACTTGCCGGCCCCGTTGGGCCCGAGCAGGCCGAACATCCCGGTGGGGATCGTCAGGGTGACCTTGTCCAGCGCCACCACGCCATTGGCGTAGGTCTTGGACAAATTGCGAATCCTTAATTCCATGCTGACTTTGCTCCTGTAACCTTGCGTAACCGGCAATGCGGTTGTCATACTTTTGTGATAGTTGCATTGTATTAAATTTACGGCCGGTATGGCGGCCCATTGCGATGCACGGCGCTTTGACTGGAACAGAGTGACGAATCGGGGGAATGGAAGGGCGGGTGTCTGCACAAAAATGAGGCAGGCGGGGTGTGGGCTGGTTGGGGATGCGATGCGTGCGGCATTCCCGCCCCTGGGCGACAGGGGAGGAAATTGACCACACGCGGCAACTCAAGGCGCCTTGTCGGTCGGGTCAATCCCGATCACCAGCTTGCTGCCTTCGAAGGCATACGACGGCACCTCCATGTTGCGCGGGGCCGGGACATTGCGGAACACGCGCCCGGCAAGGTCGAACTTGGAGCCGTGGCAGGGGCAGTAGAAGCCGCCCGGCCAGTCGTCGCCCAGGTCGGCCGCACCGGCGTCCGGGCGGTAGCTGGGGATGCACCCGAGATGGGTGCAGATCGCCGTCAGCACCAGGAATTCCGGATTCAGGGCGCGCGTGGCATTGGCCGCGTAGGCGGGCTGCTCCGGCTCCTTCGACTGCGGATCGGCCAGGTCGCCGTCATGCCCGCCCAGCGCCGCCAGTTGCGCGCTGGTGCGGTGCAGCACCCAGACCGGCTTGCCGCGCCATTCGACCGTGACCAGCGAACCCGGCGCGATGGTGCTGACGTCGAGCTCGGCCGGCGCGCCGGCCGCGCGCGCCCGTTCGCTGGGCGACATGCTCTTGATGAAGGGGACCGCGGTGGCGACGAGCCCGAGCCCGCCCGCCGCCGCGGTGGTGATGGTCAGGAAGTGCCGGCGCTCTGGCCGATAGCTGAGTGGGGTGGTGTGCATGCTGTGCCTCTTCCGGTTCGCCAAAGACAAGCGTTCCAAGGTTAGACAAGCGGCGGGGCAAACTGTTGCAATGCCCCTGCCCGGGAGCGCGGAAAATGTGGATAATGGCCGAATGGATACTGTCATTAAAGAAAATGTGCTCGCGGTAACCCGCCGCGGCCAGAGCGCCGTCGAAGCGACCAATTTCTTTCGCGTCGCGCTGGGCCTCCATTACCTTGCCGCACTGATGACTAACGAGGCGATCGACTTCAAGAAGGTCGACCGCGACTACAACCGCTTCATCTACCAGTCGATCGGGCGCGGCCACACGATTACAAGCGTACTCCAGTTTATGAGCGGAGCCAAGCTGGTTCCGGTACTCGAATCGAAGCGTTTCCTGTCCTCGTTCGCCGAGCACTGCCCCGAGGTGCCGGTCGACAGTATCCCCTTCCTGCTGTCGCTGAACCTGTCGGTGGCGAAGAAAATTTCCGGCATCGACATCGCCGGCCCGGTGCTCGACTGGATCGAGCGCCAGAAGCTGCCGGAAGCGGGCGCGCCGGTCCCGCGCGACGTCTTATAATGCCGTTTTCACACTATCCGGGAACACGGCCATGCAACTGCGCTCACACAATCCAATCGACCACCTGATCATCGGCGTCGACAAGGCGCTGCGCGTGATCGGCGGCGTCGCCACCTCGTCGCGCCCGAACCCCGCAGCCCATGCGGCCGATGCCGCGCTCGACGAGCGCGAGCAGCGCCACAGCGCGGGCCTGATGCGGGTCAACCACGTAGGCGAGGTGTGCGCCCAGGCCCTGTACGACTCGCAGGCGCGCTTCGCCAAAACGCCCGAGATGCGGGCGCAGTTCGAGCAGGCCGGGCGCGAGGAAGAAGACCACCTCGCATGGACCGCGCAGCGCCTGGCCGAACTGGGTTCGCAGCCCAGCCTGTTCAATCCCCTGTGGTATGCGGGCGCCTACGCGATCGGCACGGTCGCGGCCAAGCTGGGCGACGCGCGCAGCCTGGGCTTCGTGGTCGAAACCGAACGCCAGGTCGAGGCGCACCTGAACAGCCACCTCGACCTGCTGCCGGTACAGGACGCCAAGTCGCGCGCGATCGTCGAGCAGATGCGCGCCGACGAAGTAGCGCACGGCGCCGCGGCGCAGGCGCTGGGCGCGGCCGAAACGCCGATGCCGGTCAAGGCCGCGATGACGGCCATGTCCAGGGTCATGACCACCACCGCCTATTACATCTGACGCTTATACTTCGACGATCTCGAACGTGTGGGTGATCTGCGCGGTCTTGGCCAGCATGATCGAGGCCGAGCAGTATTTGTCGTGCGACAGGTTGACCGCCCGTTCGACGACGGCGTGCCTGAGGTTCTTGCCGCTGACGACGAAATGGAAGTGCACATGGGTGAACACCTTGGGGTCGGTGTCGGCGCGTTCTGCCTTGAGCGTGACGTCGCAGCCCTCGACCTGTTCGCGCCCGCGTTTCAGGATCAGCACCACATCGTAGGCGGTGCAGCCGCCGGTACCGAGCAACACCATCTCCATCGGGCGCGGCGCCAGGTTATGGCCGCCGCCTTCCGGCGCGCCGTCCATTGCCACCATGTGGCCGGACCCGGTCTCTGCGCGGAAACTCATGCCCGAAGGGCCGTTCCAGCTGACTTTCACTTCCATGACACCTCCCTCGAAATATGTTGGGCATATTGTAAGGGAGGGCAGGATTCGGCGCAGGGGGCCGGGCTCAGACCGCGAGCACGTAGCGCTCGCTGCGCAGGCGCCACGATGCGAACGCCACGCCGGCCAGTGCCGGCACCAGCGACGAGAAGAAGGTCAGCACGAACGGCGCCACGCCCATGTCGCCGCCCTTGGCGATTTCGCGCAACAGGGTCTGGTTCGACAGCATCGGCACCGCGTACATCCACATCGCGGTCTTGAGCTCCATCATCGACACCACCACGCCCGGAATCATCGGCAGCAGCACCACGATGCTGGCCATGCTCTGGGCTTCCTTGAACGATTTGGCGTTCATCGCCAGCGCGATATGCACCGAGGCGGCCAGCATCGACAGCGGCACCGACGCCAGGCACACCATCGCCAGGTCGAACGAGGTGACGCGCCAGACCATGCCGATTTCCTCCAGCGGCAGCCAGCTGAGGATCGCATGCGCCAGCGCCAGTTCGAGCGTGATGCCGATCACCGCCAGCAGGCCGGAGGTGAGCCACTTGCCGATAATGAGTTCGGAAGGGCGTACCGGCTGCGCCATCAGCACTTCCAGCGAGCGCCGTTCGCGCTCGCCGGCGGTGCTGTCGACCGCGGCGGACAGGCCGCAGATAAAGGCCGGGAAGAACAGGAAGCCGAGGATGGCGCCGATCAGGCCGGCCGACCGTGCGGCGGTGCTGCCGGTGTCGTAGCGCTGCACCTTCACCGGCGACATCACCACTGGCGACACGCCGTGGGCCAGCAGGCGCGCGCCGGCGATGTCGGCGTTGTACTCGCGCAGCACGAGGTCGATGTCGCGCTGGCGCGGGCCGTTGTCGATCGCGGAATCGAACCACAGCTCGACCTGGGCCGGCCGCATGGCCTGGTAGTTCTCGGTGAACTTGTCGCCGATGCGCAGCACCGCCACCGCCCTGCGCGAACGCAGCAGTTCGCCGATGGCGTCCTCGTCCATCGGCTCGATCTGCTGCACCGTGATGTTCTTCTGCTTGAACTGCGCCATCAGGTTGGGCGCCTGGGCCGCGCCGATCACGGCCAGTTCCATGCCTTCGCGCTCGGGGCGGGTGGCGCGTTCGATCTGCTGGTTCAGCATGTAGCCCAGCATCACCGGGTACATCAGCGCGAACAGGGCGAGCAGCAGCAGCGAGCGCTTGTCGCGCAGGGTCTCCTTGAACTCCTTGAGGAAAACGACCAGGAACTTCGGCTTCATGCGGCGATCCCTTCTTCGCCTACCAGGCTGACGAATGCATCTTCGAGGTTGGCGATGCCGGTGCGGCGGCACAGTTCTTCGGGCGAACCCTGGGCCACGGTATGGCCCTTGGCGATGACGACCACGTCGTCGCACAGGTGGGTCACTTCCTGCATCACGTGGGTTGCCATCAGCACGCAGCAGCCTTCCTTGCGCAGCGCATTGAGCGCGTGGCGCAGGGCGCGGGTGCTCATCACGTCCAGGCCGCGGCTCGGTTCATCGAGCAGCAGGTGGCGCGGACGGTGCAGCAGCGAACGTGCGAGCGCCACCTTGATGCGCTGGCCTTGCGAGAAGCCCTTGGTGCGGCGATGCAGGATGTCCTCCATCGACAGCAGGTCGGCCACCTCCTCGATCCGCTGGCGCAGGGCGGCGCCGCCCATGCCGTTCAGCTCACCGAAGTAGGACAGGAATTCGCGCGTCGTGAGGCGCTCGTACAGCCCGAACTGGTCGGTCAGGAAGCCGATGTTGGCGCGTACCGCCATCGGGTCGAGCGCCGGGTCGACGCCGCCGATGGCGATGCTGCCCTGGTCGCGCTTGAGCAGGCCGACCAGCAGGCGCAGCAGGGTGGTCTTGCCGGCGCCGTTGGGGCCGAGCAGCGCGGTGATCTGGCCGTCGCGGGCCGTGAACGATACGCCGCCCAGCGCCTGGACCGTACCGAAATGTTTGCGTACGTCGCTTACTTCAATCATCAGAATTGCTCCGAGAAACCCTGTACTTCAGGGCAGGGAGTGAAAGGAGCCGGGCGCAAAGCGCCCGCAGCCGTTAAAGTGAAAAAATGTTTTGAACTTTGGTGTTGGTCCACGGTCAAACTCCTTAAATGCTTCAGTATGCGATTACGCGCTGGGGCATGATTTACTAGTACCGCTTTTTCCAATCCGCAGTCGCCTTAGGCGAGGTCGAGAGATATCCTGCGGATTGAATAAGAAGCTGGGCTCTTTCAGCCCGGCTTCCGTCTGGGGCATCAGACGCCAGCAGTGGGAATCCCCTTTCGTTCACGAAGGGGAGGATGTCAAGTCTGCCTCTGCGTTAAGGGTGGGGGCCGGCGCTGCCGACCTGGAAGGTGGGCGCGGGGATCTCGGCAAGGCAGGTGGCGTCGAGCTTCTGGTCCGGCTGGTCGATGAAGGCGCGCAGCAGGCGCGGCGCGCAGCCGAGCGGCGAGATGCCATGGCCGGCGTTCGACACCACCACGTGCCGGGCTTTCGCCATGTGCTTGCCGGCTGCTTCGGCGCGGCGCGGTGGCGTGACCGGATCGAGCGCGCCGGACAGCATCAGCACCGGCGCGTCGATGCGGGTGGGCGCCGCATACGGCACCGCCGGCGCGCCGACCGCCTTGCACACGTCCTGCAGGCGGTTGAGCAGGTGCGCCGTCAGCTGCGAGGCGCGCGCGTCCTCCTCCGCCATCGCGGGCGTCACGCGCGGGTAGTCTTCGGCGCAGATGACGGCCATGTGCAGCACCAGCGCCATCGGGCCGTCGACCGCGAAGTCGCCCATCACGTTGCGGCGCGCGATGAAGGGCGCCCAGCGGCCTTGGGAAGCGCTGTGGATCAGGAACGGCAGGCGGCGGCTGTCGAGCGGCGAATACAGCACGCTGTGGACGGTGCCGAGGAAGCGGTCGCGCGTCATCTGGGTTTTCAGGGGCCGCGTGGTGCGCGGATCGGCCACCGACACTTCGATCGGGCCGGCGCCGAGGCGGGCTACCAGCGCGTCGAATTCGGCGCGCAGCGCAGGGAAGGCCTGGTTGCAGCTGGCGTCGCGTGCGCAGGCCTTGAACAGCCCGTCGAGCGCGGCCTGGCCATCGCGCCCGCCGACCGGGATCACCTGGTCGGGCGCGGCCACGCCGTCCAGCACCAGGGCGCGCACGGCGCCAGGGAAGGCGCGCGCGTAGGCCTGGCCGAGGCGGGTGCCGTAGGAACCGCCCCAGATATTGACCTTGCCGTAGCCGAGCGCGCGCCGGACCTGTTCGAGGTCGCGTGCGGCATTGGCGCTGGTGTAGGCGGCGTACGGCTTGCCCAGGGCGGCGATGCAGTTGCGGATTTCGGCGTCGAGCTGGTCGTCGTTCATCGTCTCGTGTTCCGGCTTGCTGGGGCAATCGAGCTTGCCCGACAGGCCGGTGCCGCGCTGGTCGATGAACACGATGTCGCGGGTGGCGCGCACGCGGCGGAAGGTGTTCTCCACCATGTCGAGCAGGTCGCTGCCGGCCTGGCCGGGACCGCCGGCGAGGATGAACAGCGGGTCGGGCCGGGCCGACTCGCGGAAGGCGGGCGCCAGGGTCACGTGGATGTCCATTTTGGCGCCGTCCGGCCTGGCGTAATCGACGGGCACCGGCACTTTAATACAGCGCATCGCCTCGTCGGTGCCTGGCAGGTGGCAGCTGCGGCCGGCGTTGGCGGCGGCGGCGGCATGGGCAAGCGGGGCGGACAGTAGGAGGGGGATAAGCAGCGCGGTGAGGCGGGTACGGAATTTCACAAAGACTCCTGGTATGTGGGCGCAGCCATAGTAAATTGACATTGTTTTCACCGTCAACAACTTTGGCCGGAGGGCAAGTTTAGCGGCCTGTGCCTTCATGCGACACCTGTCTGGAACCAGCCTTGACTCGGCAGGGGCAGGCGCGGTATGATCGTCGGCTTTCCGTTTGCTCAGGAAAAGTAAATAAGGCAGAGTCCGCTGGTAGCGAAGGCGGAACCACCATTTGAGCGATTTAATATTAGGAAGTCATCATGAAAACTTTTTCCGCTAAAGGACACGAAGTCCAGCGCGATTGGTTCGTGGTTGACGCGACGGACTTGGTCCTCGGACGTGTTGCCAGCGAAGTGGCACGCCGACTGCGCGGCAAGCATAAGCCAGAATTCACTCCTCACGTCGACACCGGCGATTTCATCGTCGTCATCAACGCAGGCAAACTGCGCGTGACCGGCACCAAGGCAACCGCGAAGACCTACTACCGTCACAGCGGCTACCCAGGCGGCATCTACGAGACCAACTTCCTGAAAATGCAACAGCGTTTCCCAGGCCGTGCTCTCGAGAAAGCCGTCAAGGGCATGCTGCCTAAGGGCCCGCTCGGCTACGCGATGATCAAGAAGCTCAAAGTGTACGCGGAAGGTTCCCACCCGCACGCGGCCCAGCAACCTAAAGCACTCGTTCTCTAAGGAGCTGACATGATCGGTAACTACAATTACGGCACCGGCCGTCGCAAGAGTGCAGTCGCTCGCGTGTTCATCAAGGTTGGCACTGGCCAAATCATCGTTAACGGCAAGCCAGCGTCCGAGTACTTCTCGCGCGAAACCGGCCTGATGGTCATCCGTCAGCCGCTGGAACTGACCGGCAACGTCGAGCGTTTCGACATCAAGGTTAACGTTCACGGTGGTGGCGAGTCCGGCCAGGCTGGCGCGGTTCGTCACGGCATCACCCGTGCACTGATCGATTACGACGCAGCACTGAAGGGCGACCTGGCACGTGCCGGCTTCGTTACTCGTGACGCACGTGAAGTCGAGCGTAAGAAAGTTGGTCTGCGCAAAGCACGTCGCGCAAAGCAATTCTCGAAGCGTTAATCGTTTCACTGGCAGCGCTCCGGCGCTGCATTCAAAAAGCCGCGCGCTGCGAAGCCCGCGGCTTTTTGCATTTTGGGCCTTCCATCCCGCAATATTTTTTTATTGGGGTCAGACCGGGTCACGTTGACCACCATTTTCGAAACATTCAGTTTTTTATCGGGGTCAGACCAGGGTCAGACCACCATTTTCGAAACATTCAGCGTTGCGAAAATGGTGGTCTGACCCCGATTTAAGAAATGTTGCAAAAGGTGTTGGGGTCTGACCCCAATTGGGATCGGTGGCGGTGCGGCAGGGAATTTGCTGCGCTGTTAAAATTATCATCTTGTCGGGCTTGCCCCACCATTTTTTTTGAAGGAACGAACATGATCAAAGTTGGCATCGTCGGCGGTACCGGTTATACGGGCGTGGAGTTGCTGCGGCTGCTGGCCGTCCACCCGGACGTCAAGCTGACCGCGATTACTTCGCGTAAGGAAGACGGCTTGCCTGTCGCCGAAATGTTCCCCTCCCTGCGCGGCCGCGTCGACCTGGCGTTTTCCGCTCCCGACAAGGTCGACCTGAAACAGTGCGACGTGGTCTTCTTCGCCACCCCGCACGGCGTCGCCATGGCCCAGGCGCCGGAACTGCTGGCCGCCGGCGTCAAGGTCATCGACCTGGCGGCGGATTTCCGCCTGAAAGACCAGGCCGCCTTCGAGAAGTGGTACAAGGTGCCGCACACCGCCCCTGAGTTGCTGGAAGAGGCCGTCTACGGCCTGCCCGAGCTGAACCGCGAGGCGGTCAAGTCGGCGCGCCTGATCGCCAATCCGGGCTGCTATCCGACCACCATCCAGCTGGGCTTCGTACCGCTGTTGAAAGCGGGCCTGGTCGACGCCGGCTCGCTGATCGCCGACGCCAAGTCGGGCGTATCCGGCGCCGGCCGCAAGGCCGAGATCGGCACCCTGTTCTCGGAGTCGAGCGACAACTTCAAGGCCTACGGCGTGTCCGGCCACCGCCACACGCCGGAAACCGTTGCTCAACTGCAGCGTTTCACGGACGACAAAGTGGGCCTGGTGTTCACGCCCCACCTGGTGCCGATGATCCGCGGCATGCACTCGACCCTGTACGCGCGCCTGACCAAGGATGTCAGCAACGACGAACTGCAAAAGCTGTTCGAGGACGCCTACAAGGATTCCGACTTCGTCGACGTGATGCCGTTCGGCTCGCACCCGGAAACCCGCTCCACCCGCGGCTCCAACATGCTGCGCCTGGCCCTGCACCGTCCCGAGCAGGATGGCGCACCGGGCAAGATGCTGGTCATCCTGGCGGTCCAGGACAACCTGGTCAAGGGCGCGTCCGGCCAGGCGGTCCAGTGCATGAACCTGATGTTCGGCCTGCCGGAAACGACGGGGTTGCAGCAGGTCGCACTGTTGCCGTAATGCTATAAATCGTAGGCGTTGCCGTCGGACGACATAGGTCAACGTGGTCAAGGTTGAGCACGGTAAATTAACCAGATCTTCTGGTGTAACTTACAAGGGGCTCATCATGTTCGGTCGCAACGCCAAAAGCGAAATTGATAGTCTGGTGGGCATCTCTGCCCGTATCGAGGGCGACCTCTGCTTTGCGGGTGGCCTGCGCATCGATGGCGAGGTGCACGGCAGCGTGATCGCGGCCGACGGCACCGACAGCATGCTTGTGGTGTCCGAGCACGCCCGCATCGAGGGCGAGGTTCGCTGTGGCAACCTGATCGTCAACGGCTACATCGCCGGCCCGGTATATTCGACCGACATGCTTGAATTGCAGCCGAAGGCCCGCATTGTAGGGGACGTCCACTACAAGACCCTGGAAATGCATGGTGGCGCGATGGTGACCGGCCAGTTGACGCATATGCAAACCGGCGAGCCGGTGTTTCACCTGGCGGCGGCCGAAGCACTCTCTGAAGCATGAGATGCCCCAACGGTCTATAATGACCGTAATTGTTCCCAAGTAGGAGTTTCTAATGAATGCAGTCGTCGAAAACCTGGACGCGATGCCAGCGCCAATCATCTTTACCGACAGCGCCGCCGACAAAGTGGCCCAGCTGATCGAGGAAGAGGGCAATCCCGACCTGAAGCTGCGCGTGTTCGTGCAGGGTGGCGGCTGCTCGGGCTTCCAGTACGGCTTCACCTTCGATGAAATCGTCAACGAAGACGACACCACCATGGTCAAGAATGGCGTCCAGCTGCTGATCGATTCGATGAGCTACCAGTACCTGGTCGGCGCCGAAATCGATTACAAGGATGACCTCGAAGGCGCCCAGTTCGTCATCAAGAACCCGACCGCAAGCTCGACCTGCGGCTGCGGTTCGTCGTTCTCGGTTTAAGCATCAGGCCGGGTAGAGGGCGCCCAGGATCCTGGCGCCCTTTGCTCCGGTCACCGCCGGCAGGTTGCCTGGCTCGCGCTGCGTGAAGCGGTAGCCGAGCCACGCAAAGGCCAGCGCTTCCACCCGGTTGGGCGCCACGCCCAGCACCGCAGTCGATTCCACCCGCGTCCTTCCTCCCAGCGCAGCCGCCAGTTCGCGCAGCAGCGTGCCGTTGTACGCCCCGCCCCCGCACACATACACCGTAGCGACGGCCGCCGCATCCACCTCGGCCGATGATTCATCCTGGATCGCGCGCGCGATCGTGAAGGCGGTCAGCGCCGTCAGCGTCGCCATCACGTCCTCCGGCGGCAGTGCCACCGTCGACCGCGCCAGGTGCGCGTCCAGCCAGTCGGCGTGGAACAGGTCGCGGCCGGTGCTTTTCGGCGCCGGCATCGAGAAATAGGGTTCGTCCAGGAAGATGCCGAGCAGGGCGGGGTTGACGCTGCCGGTCGCGGCCCAGGCGCCGTCGGCATCGTATTCCTTGCCCAGGTGGCGCGCTATCCACGCATCCATCAGCACATTGCCGGGGCCGGTGTCGTAGCCGGTCACGCGGCCGTCGGCGCGCAGCACGCTGATATTGCCGATGCCGCCGATATTGACCACCACCCGGTTCTGTCCGGCGACGCCGAACTGTGCCTGGTGGAAGGCCGGCACCAGCGGGGCGCCCTGGCCGCCGGCGGCGATGTCGCGGCTGCGGAAGTCGGCAATGACGTCGATACCGGTCAGTTCGGCCAGCAGCGACGGATTGTTGGTCTGGCGCGTGAAGCCCAGTTCGGGGCGGTGGCGGATGGTCTGGCCGTGCACGGCGATGGCGGCCACAGGGCCGGGCGCATCCGGGAGCAGGGCGGCCACGCATTCGGCGTAGCAGGCGGCCAGCAGGTTGGCGGCGATCGCTTCGCGCTCGATCTCGTTGTCGCTGTTGGCCTGCAGCGCCATCAGTTCGCTGCGCAGGGCGGGCGGGAAGCTGGTGAACGCGGCTTTCAGGGTGGTGATCTGATTGTTGCCGAAGTCGGCCAGCACGCCGTCGACGCCGTCCATGCTGGTGCCGGACATCAGGCCGATGTAGAGGTGGGAAGTATTGTTCATTAGGTTTGCCCAAAAAAATAGGGTGGAAAGCGAAGTTCGCCTTTCCACCCTACATTATTACGTACTAAAGATCAGCGTGCGGCCATCGCAGCGCCTGCACCCGATGGACGCAGCAGCGCGAAGCGGTGCGACATGTCGGCGGCAGCCATGCGGAAGCGCGCCATTTCAGCTGCGTTCAGCGGAGCCTGCTGGATCATGGCAACCTTGCTCGGATCCTTGGCCTGGTTCGCCACGCGGAACTCGAAGTGCAGGTGGGCGCCGGTGGACCAGCCGGTCGAGCCGACGTAGCCGATGACGTCGCCCTGGCTGACTTTGGTGCCGTTGCGCACGCCAGGAGCGAATTTGCTCATGTGTGCATAGGCGGTCGAGTAGTTGGCCCAGTGCTTGACTTCGACGAAGTTGCCGTAGCCGCCCTTGACGCCGGCAAACGACACCACGCCATCGCCCACTGCGCGGATCGGGGTGCCGGTCGACGCTGCATAGTCGATGCCCTTGTGTGCCTTCCACACGCCCGAAATCGGGTGCGAACGCATCGAGAAGCCGGACGAAATACGCGAGAACGCCAGTGGCGACTTGAGGAAGGCCTTTTTCAGCGCCTTGCCGTCGAGGCTGTAGTAGCCGCCGCCCTGCTTGCTGTGCGGATCTTCGAACCACACGGACTGGTGGGTCACGCCGCGGTTGGTGAATTCGCCGGCCAGGATACGGCCTGCGCGCACCATCACGCCGTCTTGCCAGAACGTTTCGTAGACCACGTTGAAGCGGTCGCCGCGTTTCAGGTCGGAACGGAAGTCGATGCTGGTCGAGAACATTTCGATGATCTGGGCGACGATCGCGTCAGGCAGCTTGCTGCCGTCGGTGTTGGCGTCGGTCGCCGCATACAGCGAAGAAGTGATCTCGCGGGCGCGCATTTCGACGCGGCGCTCGAGCTTGACCGGCGTTTCCTCAGCCGTGAAACGCTCGCCTTTGCGCGAAATCGAGATGTTTTTGACAGGCATGTCGCGGCCATCGACCACGGTCGTACGCAGCCACAGCAATTCGCCGTCCTGGCCGGTACGGGCCTGGACGCGCTTGCCGCTCTTGAGCTGCATGACGCCGCGCGCCAGCTTGTCGCTCTTGATGAACTTGACGGCTTCGGCATCGTCGACGCCAAGGCGGGTCAGGAGGGCTGCGAGGGTGTCGCCGGCACGGACGCGTTCCTCATGGACGAACTGCTGTTCGTCGTCCTGAAGCGCAGCGATCTGGTCTGCCAGGTTAGGCAGTTCGAGATCCTGTGCGATCGAGACCTGAGGGATTTCCGGCGCGTCTGGAGCCAGAGGCGCGACACCGGCTGCGCCGAATGCACATACTGCGAGGAAGATCGCGGAGGCGCTGAGGATGCGCCCCTTTCGCGTCGTACCCAGCAGGCTGGTCAAGCGCTTGCCTGTGATTTGATTTGTTTGGTTCATGCAATCCCGTTAAAGATTTGCAGCTTGAACACCGGGGGTTACTATTTTTGTTATTATGCGAGAGTGTTTTCGACTGGCAAGATTGATGTGGTGACCGAGCAGTATATCAAACTATTGAGCTTGTAGGACGATTCCTTTGAAAATGTAGGACCATTTCTATTTTGCTAATATCTTCCATGACCGACGCCCTAACTCCTTCCAAAAACACCGCAGCACCACAGGCGACGGCGCCGCTGCCGCTCACCGATGCCGTCCTGGAAGCGCTCGCAATTACCAAGCGTGGTGTCGACGAACTGCTGATCGAGAGCGAATTCGCGCAGAAACTCGCGCGCTCCGAAAAGACCGGCCAGCCCCTGCGCATCAAGCTGGGCCTGGACCCCACCGCCCCCGATTTGCACCTCGGCCATACCGTGGTGCTGAACAAGCTGCGCCAGCTGCAGGACCTTGGCCACCAGGTGATCTTCCTGATCGGCGACTTCACGTCGATGATCGGCGACCCGTCCGGCCGCAACGTCACGCGCCCGCCGCTGACCCGCGAACAGATCGAGGAAAACGCCACCACCTACTTCCGCCAGGCTTCGCTTGTGCTGGACGCCTCGCGCACCGAAATCCGCTACAACTCCGAATGGTCCGACCCGCTGGGCGCGCGCGGCATGATCGAACTGGCTTCGCGCTACACCGTCGCCCGCATGATGGAGCGCGACGACTTTACCCGGCGCTTCAAGAATGGGACACCGATCTCGGTCCATGAGTTCCTGTATCCCTTGATGCAGGGCTACGATTCCGTCGCTTTGAAGTCGGACCTTGAGCTGGGTGGAACAGACCAGAAATTCAACTTGCTGGTTGGCCGGGAACTGCAGAAGGACTACGGCCAGGAGCCGCAGTGCATCCTGACCATGCCGCTGCTGGAAGGCCTGGATGGCATCGAGAAGATGTCCAAGTCCAAGAACAACTACATCGGCATCACCGAACCGGCGAATACCATGTTCGCCAAGCTGATGAGTATTTCCGACACCATGATGTGGAGATACTTCGACCTGCTGTCATTCCGCTCGATCGCCGAGCTGGCGCAACTGAAGGCGGAGGTGGAGGGCGGCAAGAATCCGCGCGACGCCAAAGTGGCCCTGGCCCAGGAAATCGTCACCCGCTTCCATTCGGCCGCCGCTGCCGAGCAGGCGCTGGCCGACTTCGTCAACCGTTCCAAAGGCGGCATTCCGGACGACGTGCCGGAAGTGGCCCTGTCCGGCGCGCCACTGTCGATCGCCCACCTGCTCAAGCAGGCCGGCCTGTGCGCTTCCACCTCGGAAGCGATGCGCATGGTCGACCAGGGCGGCGTGCGTATCGACGGCGAAGTGGTCAGCGACAAGGCGCTGAAGATCGAGGCCGGCAGTTTCGTATTGCAAGTGGGCAAGCGCAAGTTTGCGCGCGTGACCTTCAGCGCATGATCGGGCTGTTGCAGCGCGTGACCCAGGCCAGCGTGGCGGTCGGTGGCGACACCGTCGGCGCCATCGGCCCCGGCCTGATGGTGCTGGTCTGCGCCGAGCGCGGCGACAGCGAGCGCGAAGCCGACGCCCTGCTGGCCAAGCTGCTGTCCTACCGCGTGTTTTCTGACGATGCCGGCAAGATGAACCGCAGCGTGGCCGACGTCGAAGGCGGCCTGCTGCTGGTGCCGCAGTTTACGCTGGCGGCCGACACCAAGTCCGGCACGCGTCCCTCGTTCACCCCCGCCGCCAGTCCGCAGGATGGCTTGCGCCTGTTCGAGCACTTCGTGCGCGGCGCGCGCGCCAGGCATCCGAAAGTCGAAACTGGCCAGTTCGGCGCCGATATGCAAGTCTCGCTGACCAACGACGGTCCCGTCACCTTCTGGCTGCAGGTCGAGCCGAAGTAAGTCGCCAGCCCGGGCAGCCAGCCCGGGACATTCCCGCAGGAACCTCATGCAAGAAACCCGCATCCTATTAATACGCCACGGCGAAACCGCCTGGAATGCCGAACGCCGCCTGCAAGGCCACATCGACATCGCCCTCAATGCCGAAGGCGAGCGCCAGGCTGAAGCGCTGGCCGGCGCCCTGGCGGGCGAACGTATCGACGCCGTCATCGCCAGCGACCTGCAGCGCGCCGGCCAGACCGCGCAGGCGGTCGCACGCCGCCACGGCTTGCCGGTGCTGGCCGACCCGCAGCTGCGCGAGCGCTGCTACGGCGGCTTCGAAGGCCTGCTGTACGCCGAGATCGAGCAACGCTATCCGCTCGAATTTGCCGCATGGCAAGCACGCAACATCGATGCCGTGATGCCGGATGGCGAGCGGCGCGCCGAAAGTTTCCGCCAGTTCTACGAACGCGCGGTCGGGGCCATCCTATACTGGGCTGCGGCCCATCCGGGCGCGACCCTGGCCGTGGTGGCGCACGGCGGGGTGCTCGAGTGCGCCTACCGCAACGCCCAGGGCCTGTCGCTGGAAACCCCGCGCAGCTTCCAGGTGATGAATGCAAGCATCAACCGCTTCACGTCGACGCCGGACAAGCTGGTGCTGTCGAGCTGGGGCGAGGTCGCCCACCTGCAGGGTGCGCTGGACGAGCTGCCCTGAGCATCGCGAATGTTCAAAATTTAACGAACGACCGTTAATTTTTAATTAAATTCGTCGTCCTCCCGCGACACCTGCTCATAAATTGAGCAGGGGATCGGTTAAAATAAAAGGTTCCCGTCATTCTTCCAACTCGACCAGTGCAAATCGGCCCCCATATTCTCCGCAACAACGTGTTCGTCGCCCCGATGGCTGGCGTCACGGATCGCCCGTTCCGCCAGCTGTGCAAGGAGCTGGGCGCGGGCTATGCGGTGTCGGAAATGGCGGCCTCGAATCCGCGCCTGTGGGCGACCGAAAAAAGTTCGCGCCGTACCGACCACGCGGGCGAGATGGAGCCGAAGGCGGTGCAGATTGCCGGCGCCGATCCGCAGGACCTGGCCGACTGCGCGAAATTCAATGTCGACCGCGGCGCACAGATCATCGACATCAACATGGGCTGCCCGGTCAAGAAGGTGTGCAACAGCTGGTGCGGTTCCGCGCTGCTGCAGCACGAAGACCTGGTCGAGCGCATCCTGCACGCCGTGGTCGGCGCGGTGGACGTGCCGGTCACGCTGAAGTTCCGCACCGGCTGGAACCGCGAAAACAAGAACGCGCTGCGCATCGCCCGCATCGCCGAGCAGGCCGGCATCCAGATGCTGACCCTGCACGGCCGCACCCGCGCCGATGGCTACAAGGGGGACGCCGAGTACGACACCATCCGCGCGGTCAAGGCCGAGGTTGGCATCCCCGTGGTGGCCAACGGCGACATCGCCACGCCGGAAAAGGCGCGCTTCGTGCTCGACTATACCGGCGCGGACGCCGTCATGGTCGGCCGCGCCGCGCAGGGCCGCCCCTGGATCTGCCGCGAGATCGACCACTACCTGCGCACCGGCGAGCACCTGCCGGCGCCTTACGTGGACGAGGTGCGCCAGCTGATGAACGAACACCTGCAGGCCCACTATGCGTTCTACGGCGAATTCGTCGGCGTGCGTACCGCCCGAAAACACATTGGCTGGTACGTCGAGGACCTGCCCGGCGGTGAAGATTTCCGCCAGCAAATGAACCGGCTTGAATCCACGGTGGAACAGTTGTTGGCTGTAGATAAATTTTTCGAATCGCAACATAGTCATGGAGAGCGGTTACAATATCGCCCCGCGGACGTTTCCGCCGCCGGCGAAAACGCCGGGTTAGCACTCGCAGCATAAAAAGTCGTTACAAGAAGAAAAACACCAAGGGACAGACCCTGCCGTCAAAAGCAGCAGGCGGAAACTCATCACCAGCGGGATCAAGTAAGAACATGAGCAAAGAAAGCATCCAGGAAGTTGTCCAGAAGAGCCTTGAAGACTATTTCAATGACCTGGGCGAACAGCAACCGTCGAACATCTACGACATGGTCGTCCTGACGGTGGAAAAGCCGATCCTCGAAGTCGTGATGACGCGTGCCGAAGGCAACCAGTCGCACGCGGCCCAGATGCTGGGCATCAACCGGAATACCTTGCGCAAGAAGCTGCAAGAACACGGATTGCTGTAAACCGTTTAGCACTGGGTGGCCGTGCTGGCGAGCGCGAGCCCATCGCGCCAGCGAATGCCAGTGTATGCATACCGAATACTCAACAACCAGGCCACTCATATGATCAAACAAGCCCTCATCTCCGTCTCCGACAAGACTGGCGTGCTCGACTTCGCACGCGCGCTGTCCATGCTCGGCGTGAACATCCTGTCCACCGGCGGCACCGCCAAGCTGCTTCAGGACAACGGCGTGCCGGTGACCGAAGTTGCCGACTACACTGGTTTCCCGGAAATGCTGGACGGCCGCGTCAAGACCCTGCACCCGAAAGTGCATGGCGGCATCCTGGCGCGCCGCGACTTCCCTGAACACGTCGCCAAGCTGTCCGAGCACAACATCCCGCAAATCGACATGGTGGTGGTCAACCTGTATCCGTTCCAGCAGACCGTGGCGAAGGACGACTGCTCGCTGGAAGACGCGATCGAGAACATCGACATCGGCGGCCCGACCATGCTCCGTTCGGCGGCCAAGAACCACAAGGACGTGGTGGTGGTGTGCGACCCGTCCGACTATGGCATGGTGCTGGCGGAAATGAAGGGCACCGGCGCTGCTGCCGGCGCGGTCAGCTACGACACCAAGTTCATGCTGGCGAAAAAAGTGTTCGCGCACACCGCGCAATACGACGGCGCCATCACCAACTACCTGACCAGCCTGGGCGAAGACAAGGCCCACGCCACCCGCAGCGCCTTCCCGCAGACGCTCAACGTCACCGTCGAAAAAGTACAGGACATGCGCTACGGCGAAAACCCGCACCAGGCAGCCGCGTTCTACCGCGACCTGGCGCCCGCCGCCGGCTCGCTGGCAGCCTACCAGCAGCTGCAGGGCAAGGAACTGTCGTACAACAACATCGCCGACGCCGATGCGGCGTGGGAATGCGTCAAGTCGCTGGGCGGCCTCGGCCAGAGCGCCGGCTGCGTGATCGTCAAGCACGCCAACCCGTGCGGCGTGGCGATCGGTACCGATGCGCTCGACGCCTACAACCGCGCCCTGCAGACCGACCCGACCTCGGCCTTCGGCGGCATCATCGCCTTCAACGTCGAAGTCGACGGCAAGGCGGCCGAAGCGCTGGCCAAGCTGTTCGTCGAAGTGCTGATCGCGCCATCGTTCACGGCTGAAGCGCGCGCGACCATGTCGGCCAAGCAGAACGTGCGCCTGCTGGAAATTCCGCTGGGCGACGGCCAGAACACCTTCGACTTCAAGCGCGTCGGCGGCGGCCTGCTGGTGCAGTCCCCTGACGCCAAGAACGTCGGCCTGGGCGACCTGCGCGTGGTCACCAAGAAGCAGCCAACCCAGCAGCAGTTGCAGGACATGATGTTCGCCTGGCGCGTGGCCAAGTTCGTCAAGTCGAACGCCATCGTCTTCTGCGGCAATGGCATGACCCTGGGCGTGGGCGCCGGCCAGATGAGCCGCATCGACTCGGCCCGCATCGCCTCGATCAAGGCCCAGAACGCCGGCTTGTCGCTGGCCGGTTCGGCTGTGGCGTCGGATGCCTTCTTCCCGTTCCGCGACGGCCTCGACGTTGTCGTCGACGCGGGCGCGACCTGCGTGATCCATCCGGGCGGCTCGATGCGCGACCAGGAAGTGATCGACGCGGCCGACGAGCGCGGCGTGGTCATGCTGTACACCGGCACCCGCCACTTCCGCCACTAAGCAATACCCGGGGTTCCGCGCCAAGCGCGGGACCCCCATCCCTTCAAAAAATCCGCTACACAACTGTGTTTTTACACAGTATTTCCCCACAAGCGTTGCCGCCCGGTATAACATTCGTCCATGATTATTCTTGGCATCGACCCAGGCCTGCGCACGACCGGCTTCGGCGTCATTGAAAAGCAGGGCAGCAAGCTGCGCTACATCGCGTCCGGCACCATCAAGACCGGTAGCGAAGGCGAACTGCCGCCCCGCCTCAAGGTCATCCTGGACGGCATCGGCGAAGTGGTGCGCACCTACCGGCCCGACTGCGCGGCCATCGAGAAGGTGTTTGTCAACGTCAACCCGCAATCCACCTTGCTGCTGGGGCAGGCGCGCGGCGCCGCCATCACCGCCCTGGTCAGCCAGGATTTGTCGGTGGCGGAATACACCGCGCTGCAGGTCAAGCAGGCTGTGGTCGGCACCGGCAAGGCGGCCAAGGAACAGGTGCAGGACATGGTGTCGCGCCTGCTGGTCCTTCCCGGTCTGCCCGGTTCGGACGCCGCCGACGCCCTCGGCGTCGCCATTTGCCACGCCAACAGTGTCGACGCGCTGGCGCTGATCCAGTCGCTGGCGCCGTCGCTCGGCGGGCTGCGCATGAAGCGCGGCCGCCTCGTTTAAATTTCTCCAAGGCTCACGATGATTGGTCGCATTTCCGGAATCCTGCTCGAAAAAAATCCCCCGCAATTGCTGGTGGACTGCAACGGCGTCGGCTACGAGGTCGATGTGCCGATGAGCACCTATTACAATCTGCCCGGTATCGGCGAAAAGGTGGCGCTGTTCACCCACCAGGCGATCCGCGAAGATGCCCACCTGCTGTTCGGCTTTGGCAACGCCAACGAACGCGCCGTGTTCCGCCAGCTGATCAAGATCAGCGGCGTCGGCGCGCGCACCGCGCTGTCCATCCTGTCGGGCATGACGATCGCCGACCTGGCCCAGGCCGTGACCCTGCAGGAAGCGGGGCGGCTGGTCAAGGTGCCGGGCATCGGCAAGAAGACCGCCGAACGCCTGTTGCTCGAGCTGAAAGGCAAGCTGGGTGCGGACGTCGGTGCCGTTGCCGGAGCGCCGCGCGACGATTCCCAGTCGGACATCCTCAACGCCCTGCTGGCATTGGGGTATTCTGACAAGGAAGCCACGTCCGCATTGAAGAACCTGCCGGCGGGCTCGTCCGTCTCCGACGGCATCAAGTTCGCGCTCAAGGCGCTGTCAAGGGGGTGAAGCAGGGAATTGGCGCGGCATGCCGCGCCCCTGCGGAACGGGCCTGCCTTGCAAGGCAGGCTTCCGTACCCGAGCCAGAAATGTTTTTTTCCGAGATTACGCAATGAGTATCCAGACCGACGATTTCAGCGAGCAACGCATCATCGCCTCGACGCCTGCCTCGCCCAACGAGGAGGCGATCGAACGCGCGCTGCGCCCGAAGCAGCTTGACGAATACGTCGGCCAGGAAAAGATCCGCGGCCAGCTCGAAATATTCATTTCTGCCGCGCGCAAGCGCGGCGAGGCGCTCGACCACACCTTGCTGTTCGGGCCTCCGGGCCTGGGCAAGACCACGCTGGCGCACATCATCGCGCGCGAGATGGGCGTCAGCCTGCGCCAGACCTCCGGCCCGGTGCTGGAACGGCCGGGCGACCTGGCCGCGATCCTGACCAACCTCGAAGCCAACGACGTGCTGTTCATCGACGAGATCCACCGCCTGTCGCCGGTGGTCGAGGAGATCCTGTACCCGGCGCTGGAGGACTACCAGATCGACCTGATGATCGGCGAAGGCCCGGCCGCGCGCTCGGTCAAGATCGACCTGCAGCCGTTCACGCTGGTCGGCGCCACGACCCGCGCCGGCATGCTGACCAACCCGCTGCGCGACCGCTTCGGCATCGTCGCGCGGCTGGAGTTCTACAACGCGGCGGAGCTGACCCGCATCGTCGGCCGCAGCGCCGCGCTGCTCAACGCGCCGATCCAGGATGACGGCGCGCGCGAGATCGCGCTGCGTGCGCGCGGTACGCCGCGCATCGCCAACCGCCTGCTGCGGCGCGTGCGCGATTACGCGGAAGTGAAGGGCAACGGCGAAATTACCAAGGAAATGGCCGACCGCGCGCTGGCCATGCTCGACGTCGATTCGGTCGGCTTCGACGTCATGGACCGCAAGCTGCTGGAAGCGGTATTGTTCAAGTTTGGCGGCGGGCCGGTCGGCATCGGCAACCTGGCGGCGGCCATCGGCGAGGCGGCCGATACCATCGAAGACGTGCTCGAACCCTACCTGATCCAGCAGGGCTACCTGCAGCGCACCCCGCGCGGCCGGGTGGCCACGCCGGCGGCCTACCAGCACTTCGGCGTCGCCGCGCCGCGAACCGGTCCGACCGGCGACCTCTGGGACAGCCTGCAGGGATAAGCCTCAGCGCATTCGGAAGGCGCCGGTCAGCCTTGCGCTGCCGGTGCGGCTGCCTTCGCCGGGCGCGGGGCCGGACGCATCTGCATGTTGGCGTTCTCGATGTCGGCCGCGATCAGCCAGCGGCCGTCGACGCGGCGCAGCACCAGGACGAACTTGCCCATGTCCTCCTTCGCTGCGACGGGGCCATAGCCGCCGGCGATGTAGGCCATGTCGCCGGACACCGCATAGTCGATCGCGCGCAGGTAGGTCGGCATCGCGCCGCCATGGGAATAGGCCTTGCGGATTTGTTCGGCGCCACGCGCGGGCGGCTGGCCGCCGGGCAGCGCCATCCCGTCCGGCAGGAACAGGTTCGTCAGGGCGGGTGCGTCATTGGCGGACCAGGCGCGCTCGTAGTCCTTCAGCACGCGGTCGATGTCGGCGGGCAGGGGGACTGAAGGCGGGGTTTGTGCGAAACACGGGGCGGCCGCAAGTGCGGCGCAAAACAAGGGGGCAAGCAGGAGCTGTTTCATTGGTCGTGATCCGTGCGGTGGTTGGAGGCGCGATGATTCTAGCGCGCCCCTGGCACGGTATCCACCGGATGTTGATATGTACAGTAGCCGGACGGCGGACACCCCTCAGTCGGACGAACGGACGGGCGATGCGGGCGCGTTGAGGCCTTCCGGAATGCGGGTGTAGCGGCGACGCGGGCGGCGCGCGCCCGGCCACACGAAGGCACTGAAAGTAATGATGGACATCGCCAGCAGCGGCGCGGCGAACGACACCAGCGGCATGCGGTCGCTGGACAGCAGCACCCACGCACTGGCGGCGAACGGCACCGCGAGCAGGAAGGCCGCCGCCGCGCGCCGGACCGGCCTGCGCATCACCGAAGGCCCGGCCACGGTGACGAAGAAGAATCCCGACGACAGCACGGCGCTGGCGGCCATAGTGGCCAGCATCACGCGGTTGGTCCCGACATCGCCGGCGTCGACAAGATAAGCAAACTGTTGCGCGACTTGCGGCGCAAATAGCAGGATCAGAATGCCGGCCAGGGCAGACAGGCAACGCAGGAAGATCATGGTCACTCCACAATTTCAAGTTGCAACTAGGATACGACGGATGTCTGGGGAAACAAAAGTAATTCCGAATGACAATATCATAATAGTTGTAAATGTGGCGCTTAAATGAATCAGGCCAGGTCGTCGAGCAACTTTTTCAGCGGGTTATACTGGCCGGCTGGCAGAACGAGACGGAAATGAGGGTGGCAGGATGCGGATTTGGGTGGATGCGGACGCATGTCCGGGCGTGGTGAAGGATATCCTGTTCCGCGTGGCGGAGCGGCTGGAGATGGAAGTCACGCTGGTGGCCAACAAGCTGATCAGGGTACCGGGGTCGCGCTTCGTACGCGCGCTGCAGGTTCCGCAGGGGGCGGACGTGGCCGACGCCGAAATCGTGCGCCTGGTGGCGCAGGGCGACCTGGTGGTGACGGGGGATATTCCGCTGGCGGCCGACGTGCTGGCCAAGGGCGGGTTCGCGCTCAACCCGCGCGGCGAGTTCTATACCGAGGCGAATATCGCGCAGATCCTCACGATGCGCAAGTTCATGGATGAATTGCGGCAGAACGGCGTGGACACAGGTGGTCCGTCGCCGTTCAGCCAGGGCGACCAGCGCAATTTCGCGAATGCGCTGGACCGGCATTTGAGCAGGCACGCCAGGAAGGCGTGAACCCTGAAGTATTACGCTGCCGGCAGCTTCCCAAACTGCTCGCGCAGCTTTTCGATCGTCGCCGAGAAGTTCACCAGGCGTTCCTTCTCCTGCTCCACCACCGCCGCCGGCGCGCGCGCAACGAAGCTCTCGTTGCCCAGCTTGCCATTGACCTTGGCGATCTCGCCCTCGATGCGCGCGATTTCCTTGGACAGGCGCTCGCGTTCCGCCTTGACGTCGATCTCGACTTTCAGCATCAGCTTTGTGGTGCCGACGATCGACACCGCGGCGGGCGATTCCGGCAGCGCGTCGACGATGTTCACTTCCGCCAGCTTGCCCAGCGACTGGATGTAGGGCGCGAAACCGTGCATGCGCGCCTTGGTGTCGGCGTCGCCCGCTTCCACGATCAGCGGCACGCGCAGCGACGGCGCCAGCTGCATCTCGCCGCGCAGGTTGCGGGTGGCGTCGGTCAGCGCCTTCAGCTGCGCCATCCATTCCTCGGCCTGGGTGTCGATCAGCGCTTCGTTCGCAACCGGGTAAGGCTGTGTCATGATCGAATCGCCGCTGCCTTCAGTGGTCTTGCCGGCCAGCGGGGCGACGGCCTGCCACAGCGCCTCGGTCACGAACGGCACGATCGGATGCGCCATGCGCAGGATTACTTCCAGCACGCGCAGCAGGGTGTTGCGGGTGGCCTTCTGCTGGCCTTCGGTGCCTTGCTGGACTTGGACCTTGGCCACTTCCAGGTACCAGTCGCAGTACTCGTCCCACACGAACTTGTAGATCGCGGCGGCGATATTGTCGAAGCGGTAGTCCTCGAAGCCCTTGGCCACTTCCAGCTCGGCGCGCTGCATCAGCGACAGGATCCACTTGTCGGCCTGCGACAGGTCGGCGTCGCTCGCGGTGCAGTCCTTGCCCTCGGTGTTCATCAGCACGAAGCGGGTCGCATTCCACATCTTGTTGCAGAAGTTGCGGTAGCCCTCGGCGCGGCCCAGGTCGAAGTTGATGTTGCGGCCCAGCGAAGCGTAGCTGGCCATGGTGAAGCGCAGCGCGTCGGTGCCGTAGGCCGCGATCCCTTCCGGGAATTCCTTGCGGGTGGCCTTGGCGATCTTCTCGGCGTCGCGCGGGTTCATCAGGCCGGTGGTGCGCTTGGCGACCAGGGTATCGACGTCGATGCCGTCGATCAGGTCGATCGGGTCGAGCGTGTTGCCCTTCGATTTGGACATCTTCTGGCCGCTCGAGTCGCGCACCAGGCCGTGCACGTACACGGTCTCGAACGGCACCTTGCCGGTGAAGTGGGTCGTCATCATCACCATCCGGGCGACCCAGAAGAAGATGATGTCGAAGCCGGTGACCAGCACCGACGACGGCAGGAAGGCCTTCATGTCCGGCGTTTGTTCCGGCCAGCCCATGGTCGAGAACGGGATCAGCGCCGACGAGAACCAGGTGTCGAGCACGTCGTCGTCGCGCTTGAGTTCAGCGGTGACGCCGGCGGCGGCCGCCTTGGCCCTGGCTTCTTGCTCGGTCTTGGCGACGAAGATGTTGCCAGCGTCGTCGTACCATGCCGGGATGCGGTGGCCCCACCACAGCTGGCGCGAGATGCACCAGTCCTGGATGTTGTTCAGCCACTGGTTGTAGGTGGTGGTCCAGTTTTCGGGGACGAATTTGATTTCGCCGCCGGCCACTTTTTCCAGCGCTACCTCGGCGATCGATTTGCCAGGGAAGAAAGTGCCTTCCGGGGCCGGCTTGCTCATCGCGACGAACCACTGGTCGGTCAGCATCGGCTCGATGACGACGCCGGTGCGGTCGCCGCGCGGCACCATCAGCTTGTGCGGCTTGACTTCCTGCAGCAGGCCCTGGGCGTCGAGGTCGGCCACGATCTGCTTGCGCGCGGCGAAGCGGTCCATGCCGCGGTAGGCTTCCGGAATTAGCTCAAATGTGGCTTTACCAAGAATTGGCTCGTCGGCCAATGTCGTGCCGTCTGCGGCGGGCGCACGTGAGAACGTGAAATCATCAAAAATACTCTTCTTGATTTTTGCATCAAGAGTAAAAATGCTAATCGGCTCCAGCTTGTGGCGCTGGCCGACCGCATAGTCGTTGAAGTCGTGGGCCGGGGTGATCTTCACGCAGCCGGTGCCGAAGGCCTTGTCGACGTAGCTGTCGGCGATGACCGGGATTTCGCGGCCGGCCAGGGGCAGGGTCAGCATCTTGCCGACCAGCGCGGTATAGCGCTCGTCGGTCGGGTCGACCGCGACGGCGACGTCGCCCAGCATGGTTTCAGGACGGGTGGTGGCGACCGTCAGGTGGCCGCTGCCGTCGGCGAACGGGTACTTGATGTACCACATCGAGCCGTCTTCTTCTTCCGACACCACTTCCAGGTCCGAGACCGCGGTGCCCAGCACCGGGTCCCAGTTGACCAGGCGCTTGCCGCGGTAGATCAGGCCCTGTTCGTACAGGCGCACGAACACTTCCGACACCACCGCCGAGCGGGTCTCGTCCATCGTGAAGTACTCGCGCTTCCAGTCTGGCGAGGTGCCCATGCGGCGCATCTGGCCGGTGATGGTGTTGCCCGATTTTTCCTTCCATTCCCAGACTTTTCGATGAAGGCGTCGCGGCCGAGGTCATGGCGCGAGACCTTCTGCGCGTCCAGCTGGCGCTCGACCACGATCTGGGTGGCGATGCCGGCATGGTCGGTGCCCGGGATCCAGGCGGTATTGAAGCCGCGCATGCGGTAGTAGCGGGTCAGGCCATCCATGATGGTCTGGTTGAACGCGTGCCCCATGTGCAGCGTGCCCGTCACGTTCGGCGGCGGCAGTTGAATGCTGAAAGACGGCTTGTCGGCGTCGAGGGTGGCGGTGAAGTAACCGCGCTGTTCCCACTCGTTGCGCCAGAATTGTTCAATGTCGGCTGGCTCGAAAGACTTGGCTAATTCCATGGTTGGGCGTGTAATTTGTGCGAAAACAACCATTATAAGGGAGTGCCGCGCGCAAACGCTGCAGTGCAAAAAAAAGGACGCCGAAGCGTCCTTTTCGTCATGCGGAGGGTAGCTTAGTTGCCGCAGCCCAGGGAGGCGATACGATCGTAAGCTGTCTTGGCGCGCACCAGGCCATAACCGAACTTGGTGTCGCGGCCGACCGGGCCCAGGTCTTCAGCGCTCTTGGTGAGCGAGCTGCGGATCTGTGCGCCGGTGCAGGTTGGGAAGTAGCTCCACACCAGTGCCGCCACTGCCGACACGTGCGGGGTAGCCATCGAGGTACCGTCGTAGTAGGCATAGCTGCTGGTCTTGATGGCAACGGTGCCGGTCTGGCCCAGCTGGCTCATCAGCGATGCACCCTCGGTGTCGGTGGCGGTGACCGACGGGATGCTGGTCACGGTAGTGCCCAGCGTGCCGCCGAACGTGCCTGCCACGTTGTTGTAGACAACCGCGCCCACGCCGCCCGATGCCTGGCAGTTCGATACCTTGGTTGCGAAGTCGACGGTGCCGCGGGCGATCACGCAGATCTTACCGGAGACGGCGGCGTTGGTCGCGCTGCCGTTGCCGAAGTCAGCCAGCGGCGCGGTGGCGGTAGCCACCGGCGAACCTTCCATCACGCCAGGAGCGTAGGTGGTGGCGCCGACCGACAGTGCTGCTTCGGTGCCGCTGTTCATCGGCACGGTGGACAGGACCTGGACGCCGGGCGCCGAGATCTCGACCTTGGTGTTGTACTGGGAGAAGGTAGCCCATGCCTTGTTCTCGTCCAGCGCGCCGACCATCATCACGCTGGCGTAGCCTGCCGGATAGGAAACGACGGTGTTGCCGTCATTGCCGGCCGCTGCGATCGACAGTACGCCGGCTGCCGCCAGGCTGTCGAAGGCTTTCTTCTCGGTTTGGCTGGAACGGCCGCCGCCCAGCGACATCGAGATCACGTTCGCGCCTGCTGCCTTGCACTTGTTGGCAGCAGTGGTCAGGGTCGACGAGTATGCCCAGCCGGCAGCGTTGAACACCTTGACGATGTGCAGGTTCAGCTTGGCGTTGGCGTTGACGCCAACCACGCCCTTGCCGCTGTTGTTGATCGCGGCGATGGTGCCTGCCACGTGGGTGCCGTGGTGGTTTTCGTCGGTATACCACCAGCCGGTGCCGGCGTCGTACTCTCCGGTCATGGCGTTGCCGGCCAGGTCTTCGTGGTTTTGGTCGATACCGGAGTCGATGATGCAGACCTTGCGGTTGGCTGCATTGGTATCAGGCAGGATGTCGGCCTGGACCATCTTGATGCCGTAAGGCACCAGCTGGCCGGTCGCGTATGGGGTGCCGGTCGAAGGCGAGGTCAGCGCGAAAGGCTTGCGAATGACGTCTTCTTCGACATATTCGACGTTAGGATTGTTCTGGAGGCCCTTCAGAGCAACTGCCGGCACTTCGATCGCCATCGCGTTGGCGCCGAAGATTTCGTGCTTGACGCTGCCTTTGGCCGCGGCAACCGCGGATTTCATGCTGGCGGCGGCGCCGGGTTTGAATGCCACGATCACACGGGTGGTGTCTGGAGCGGCCGCCGAAGCCGCGCCCATTACGCCACCGAATGCTGCTACTGCTACCGCCACCTTGACTGCGGCAGCCATTTTGGTCATGCCTGTGTTGCTCTGCATCATGAATCTTCTCCGATTAAATAGTTTTTATTCGCCAGGACTCTTGTGGACCCCGTGCGAGGTTGGAACAACCCTTCGCTGGCCAGTGTTTCTGAACAGCAGGATGCAGTGTATTGGCAAAAAATCAGGGAAATCAATCGAACTTTCCGAGATGTTCTTCTACCTGTTGTATTGACATGAGAACGTTGCAAAATTTGCGAGGGGCCTAACCGTATGGATATTTTTGGTGATACTATTTGGCGCCACGCATATTTTAATGTTGATAAAGCAACATTTAATGCTGGACGTAAATGTTTGGATGTAACTATGGACGCCCAGGGCGTCGATTTTTGTGCCATTTCTTGGGAGGTCAGTTGCCGCAACCCAGTGTCCGGATGCGGTCATACGCTGCCTTTGCCTGCACCAGCCCGTAACCGAACTGGTCGTCGCGTCCCTTCTTGCCCAGGTCCTGGGCACTGCGCCCCAGCGAGCGGCGCAACTGTTCCGCGCTGCAGCTTGGGAAATAGCTCCACACCAGCGCCGCAGTTCCCGAGACGTGCGGCGTCGCCATCGAGGTGCCGTCGTAATAGCCGTAGTTGTAGGGCTCCACCGAGACCGTGGCCTCCTGTCCCAGCCTTGCGTTCAGCGCGGCGCCGTCGGTGTCGGACACGCTGACCGACGGGGTGGTGGTGGCCGCGCCGCCCAGCGTACCGCTGAAGGCGCCCGGCACATTGTTGTAGATCACGCCCGGCTTGAAGTCCGCGCCGCCCACCTTCAGCGTGGCGTGCACGCCGGCGCCCATCGGCACGGTCGACAGCACGTCGACGCCAGGAGCCGACAACTCCACCTTGCTGTTGCGTTGTGAAAACGGCGCCCAGGCCTTGTTCTCGTCCAGCGCCCCCACCGAAATCACCCCCGGATAGCCGGCCGGGTACTGGATCGAGGTGGTGCCGTCGTTGCCGGCCGCCGCCAGCGCCATGATCCCCTGCGCCGCCAGCGCATTGAAGGCCATGATCTCGATTCGGCTGGGCAGGGCGCCGCCGAGCGACATGCTGACCACGTTCGATCCCGCCGCGGCGCATTCGTCGACGGCCGCCGCCAGCGTCGAGGAATAAGCCCAGCCGTCGGCGCCAAACACCTTGACGATGTGCAGTTGCAGCCGGCGGTTGAGATTCACCCCCACCACCCCGGTGCCGCTGTTGTCGATCGCGGCGATGGTGCCCGCCACGTGGGTGCCGTGGTGGTTTTCGTCGCTGTACCACCAGCCGGTGCCTGGATCGTAGCTGCCGGTGACGGTGTTCCCGGACAAATCTTCATGATTCAGGTCGTAGCCGGAGTCGATGATGCACAGCTTGCGGTTGGCGGCATAGGTATCGGGCAACTGGTCGGCCTGCACCATATGGATACCGTAAGGCACCAGCTGGCCCGCCACATACGGCGGACGCGACGGCGTGGCGGCTGCCAGCGCGTAGCGCTTGACGTCCTCCTCGACGAACTCGACATGCGGGTTGTTGCGCAGCGCGCGCACGGCGGCGGCCGGTAGGTCGGCGGCCACCGCGTTCAGGCGCGGGATCTCGAGCCGCACGGCGCCGCGCGCGCCCTGTTGTTTATACGGTTCATTTTATTTCTCCACGAGAGAAGGCATCAGCGTTGGCCGAATGCGACCGCTTGATGCTAACGCCGCCTTGCGCATTGCCTGTTGCGCTGGGCGTAGCGTCGCTGCAGGGGCGCTTGAGCCAATCGCATGCGGGGCTGGCAAAAAAAGCCATCTATAGCAGGAAGCAAGCAGGTATAATTTGCCTGCTGCCGCAAGGCGGCACACGCTAGGGGTCCTGCCAATCGCATGCAATGCGAGGCGCGGGTGAGAAACACCCTCTGAACCTGATCTGGATAATGCCAGCGAAGGGAAGCATGTGGATCACGCCGCACAAGCCTTTGCGCCGGACGTGTCCGCGCTCCTTTTTGCTGGCTCCTGCAAGCAAAAAAAGGAGCCACATGAATGCACCATTGAAGTTCGACTCGGCCACCGCCACGGTGGACCAGGCCGCGATTGCACCTTTCCCCAATTCCACCAAGGTCTATATAGAAGGCAGTCGGCCCGACATCCGCGTGCCGATGCGCGCCGTCAGCCAGTCCGCCACCTCGTCCTCGTTCGGCGGCGAGCAGAATCCGCCGGTGTTCGTCTACGACACCTCCGGCCCGTACACCGACCCGGCCGCCAGCATCGACATCCGGCGTGGGCTCGTTGCGCCGCGTCTCGCATGGATCGAAGAGCGCGGCGACACCGAGCAACTGACGGGACCCAGCTCCACCTACGGCCGCGAACGTCTTGCCGACGCCAGTCTCGACCCGCTGCGCTTCGAACTGACCCGGGCGCCGCGCCGCGCGCGCGCCGGCGCCAACGTCACCCAGATGCACTACGCCCGGAAGGGAATCATTACCCCCGAGATGGAATTCGTCGCGCTGCGCGAAAACTTGCGCCGCAAGGAATACCTGGAAAGCCTGGAAGCATCCGGTCCGATGGGCCGCCGCAGTGCCGAGCTGCTGGGACGCCAGCATCCGGGCCAGTCGTTCAGCGCCCTGATCCCGAAGGAAGTCACGCCCGAATTCGTGCGTTCGGAAATCGCGCGCGGGCGTGCGATTATCCCCAACAACATCAACCACCCGGAATCGGAGCCGATGATCATCGGCCGCAACTTCCTGGTGAAGATCAACGCCAACATCGGCAATTCGGCGGTGACCTCGTCGATTGGCGAGGAAGTGGAAAAGATGACCTGGGCGATCCGCTGGGGCGCCGACAACGTGATGGACCTGTCGACAGGCAAGCACATTCATGAAACGCGCGAATGGATCATCCGCAACAGCCCGGTGCCGATCGGCACGGTGCCGATCTACCAGGCGCTGGAAAAGGTCAACGGCAAGGCCGAGGACCTGACCTGGGAAATCTTCCGCGACACCCTGATCGAGCAGGCGGAGCAGGGCGTCGACTACTTCACCATCCACGCCGGCGTGCTGCTGCGCTACGTGCCGATGACGGCCTCGCGCCTGACCGGCATCGTCTCGCGCGGCGGATCGATCATGGCCAAGTGGTGCCTGGCCCACCACAAGGAATCCTTCCTGTACACCCACTTCGAGGACATCTGCGAGATCATGAAGGCCTACGACGTCGCCTTCAGCCTGGGCGACGGCCTGCGTCCCGGTTCGATCTACGACGCCAACGACGAAGCCCAGCTGTCCGAACTGAAGACCCTGGGCGAGTTGACCCAGGTAGCGTGGAAGCACGACGTGCAGGTGATGGTCGAGGGCCCCGGCCACGTGCCGATGCAGCTGATCAAGGAGAACATGGACCTGCAGCTGGAGCACTGCAGCGAAGCGCCGTTCTACACGCTTGGGCCACTGACCACCGACATCGCGCCGGGCTACGACCACATCACCTCGGGCATCGGCGCCGCGCAGATCGGCTGGTACGGCACCGCCATGCTGTGCTACGTCACGCCCAAGGAGCACCTCGGCCTGCCCGACAAGCAGGACGTCAAGGACGGCATCATCACCTACAAGATCGCGGCCCACGCGGCCGACCTGGCCAAGGGCCATCCCGGCGCCCAGATCCGCGACAACGCGCTGTCCAAGGCGCGCTTCGAGTTCCGCTGGGAAGACCAGTTCAACCTCGGGCTCGATCCGGACAAGGCGCGCGCCTTCCACGACGAGACCCTGCCCAAGGATTCTGCCAAGGTGGCCCATTTCTGCTCGATGTGCGGGCCGCACTTCTGCTCGATGAAGATCACCCAGGAAGTGCGCGACTACGCCGCGAAAACCGGGGTGGCGCCGGAAGGCGCGGTCAAGCGCGGCATGGAGGAAAAGGCGATCGAGTTCGTCAAGGGCGGCGCGCAGCTGTACCGCAAGGAGGGCGCATGACGCCCATCGAAATCAACGGCGAAGCGCACCAGGTGACGCCGCACAGCACGCTCGACCAGCTGGTCGGCGCGCTGGCGCTGGACGGGCAGGCGCTGGCGCTGGCGGTCAACCGCAGCGTGGTGCCGCGCGCGCAGTGGGGCGAACGCCGGCTGCAGGCCGGCGACAAGGTAGACATCGTGCGCGCCATCGGCGGCGGCTAAACATATCAAGGACATAAACGACATGAGCAATAAAGACATCCTCACCATCGCGGGCAAGGAATACGGCTCGCGCCTTCTGGTCGGCAGCGGCAAGTACCGCGACCTCGACGAAACCCGCGCCGCGACCGACGCCGCGCAGGCCGAAATCATCACCGTGGCGATCCGGCGCGTGAACATCGGGCAGGACCCGAACGCGCCCAGCCTGCTCGACGTGTTGCCGCTGTCCGAGTACACCATCCTGCCGAATACCGCCGGCTGCTACCGGGCCAAGGACGCGGTCTACACGCTGCAGATGGCGCGCGAGCTGCTGGGCGGGCACAAGCTGGTCAAGCTCGAAGTGCTGGGCGACGACAAGACCCTGTTCCCCAACATGCCCGAAACGCTGGCAGCGGCCGAAACCCTGGTGCGCGACGGCTTCGACGTGATGGTCTACTGCAGCGACGACCCGATCCAGGCCCGCATGCTCGAAGAGATCGGCTGCGTGGCGGTGATGCCGCTGGCGTCGCTGATCGGCTCGGGCATGGGCATCCTCAATCCATGGAACCTGTCGCTGATCATCGAGCAGGCGAAGGTGCCGGTGATCGTCGACGCCGGCGTCGGCACCGCTTCCGACGCCGCGATCGCGATGGAACTGGGCTGCGACGGCGTGCTGATGAACAGTGCGATCGCGCTGTCGTACGATCCGGTGCGCATGGCAGGCGCGATGCGGCTGGCGGTGCAGGCCGGGCGCGAAGCCTTCCTGGCCGGACGCATGCCGAAGCGCTTTGCGGCGTCGCCGTCGTCGCCGATGGCGGGGCGCCTGCAGTGACGCGTCCGACGGTACTGGTGTTCGCCGGCCTCGACCCGTCGGGTGGGGCCGGCATCGCAGCCGACATCGGGGCGGTGGCCGCGCAGGGCGCGCATGCGCTGCCGGTCGTCACCGCGCTGACGGTGCAGGACCACAACCGCGTGTACGAGGTGGCGCCGGTCGACGCCGGCCTCTTGGCCCGGCAGGCGCTGGCGCTGGCCGGCGCCTGCGCCATCGGTGCGGTCAAGATCGGCATTACCGGCAACCGCGCCAACGCGCTCGCGATTGCGGCCGTGGTCAAACGGCTGCGCGCGGCCGACCCGGCGCTGCCGGTGGTGCTCGACCCGGTGCTCGCCAGCGGCAACGGCGATGCGCTGGCGGCCGGCGACGCGCTGGCCGCCGTCGAACCGCTGCTGGCGCTGGCCACCCTGGTTACGCCCAACCTGCCGGAAGCCTCCGCGCTGGCATGGGAGAAGTGCGTTGGCCTGCTGGTCACCGGCGGCCATACCGATGGCGATACCGTCGTCAACCGCTGGCACAGCGAAGGCCGCATGCGTGAATGGAGCTGGCCGCGCCTTGCCGGCAGCTTCCACGGCAGCGGCTGCACGCTGGCCGCCGCGGTGGCCGGCCGGCTGGCGCTGGGCGAACCGATGGAACAGGCGCTCGGCCGCGCCCAGGCCTACTGCCAGCGCGCGCTGGCGCAGTCATTCTCGATTGGCCCTGGCCAGCGCATCCCGCGCCGCGACGCCAGTCCACACTGAAAGGAAGACCATGCAAGGCCTCTACCTCGTCACCCCGGACTGGGACGACACCGCAAAGCTGCTCGAACACACCGGGGCCGCGCTGCACGCCGGCGCCGCCATGGTGCAGTACCGCCACAAGGGCGCCAGTCCGGCGCTGCGGCGCGAACAGGCGGCGGCGCTGAAGGCGCTGTGCCGCCGCTACAACCGGCCGCTGGTCATCAACGACCACATCGACCTGTGCCTGACGGTCGACGCCGACGGCGTGCATGTGGGCGGCACCGACGCATCGGTGGCGCAGGCACGCGCGCTGCTCGGGCCGCTGAAGATCGTCGGCGCCTCTTGCTACGGCCAGCTGCCGCTGGCGCTGGCGGCCGAGCGCGACGGCGCCAGCTATGTCGCGTTCGGCGGCTTCTATCCATCCCGCGTGAAGCAGTACAGCTTTCGCACCGAGCCCGCGCTGGTCGCCGAGGCCAAGGCTGCGGTAGGCGTGCCGGTAGTCGTCATCGGCGGCATGACCCCGGACAATGCGGCGCCGCTGGTTAGCCTGGGCGCCGACATGGTGGCGGCGATCAGCAGTGTCTACGCGGCGCCGGTGCCGGGGGCCGAAGTGCGCCGCTTCGACGCGCTGTTCGCGGCGCGGGCGAAACAGTGAATCAGATCGGGGACAGACCCCGAGGCTGGGGTCTGTCCCTGAGCCTTCCCCTCAAAAATTGCTTGTAAACAGGCTGGATGCCTGTTAACTTCTAATCCCAAAAACGGCGCATGCATGGCTGTGTTAACCCTTTCGTTTGTAGCGACCAAACTGCGAACGAAAGGAACAGACTATGCATGCAGGACGAATCATACAAGATTTGTTAGCCGATCAATGCCCATCGATACACGCCAAACGCCGGCATTGCCTTGCCTTGATGATTGAGGCGGCGCGGAGTGGCGGGCTTGGTTTGCTGAAGATGAGTAAGTCTGTGCAAGGCTCGAGCTCATTGCGTCATCGCATCAAGCGCTGTGATCGGCTGTTGAGCAATCCCCATCTGGCGACCGAACGCGTGGAGATATTTCGCGCAGTCGCGCAGCGCGTCTTGCAAGGCCAATCGAAGATCAGCATTATCGTGGACTGGTCCGATTTGTTAGCCGACATCAGCCAACACGTGCTGCGTGCGGCTGTCGTTGTGAAGGGCCGCGCTATCGTCATCTATGAAGAGATACACCCCACCGCGCAGTATGGTGCGGCTTCGGTGCACCGCGAGTTCATGAAGACGCTACGCTCGGTGCTGCCAGCCCATTGTCAGCCCTTGATCATCACCGATGCCGGCTTTCGCGCCGCGTGGTTCAAGATGCTCGATCAACTCGGGTTTGCCTGGATAGGACGCATCCGAAACCGCGACATGGTGACCCCCAGTGGCAAAAGTGACTGGCGCGGTTGCAAAGAGCATTTCGCGGACACGAAGGGACGTGCACGCGACCTGGGGAGCTTCAATTACGTCCGTTCGAACCCTGTGCCATGCCGTTTGGTGATGATCAAGAGAGTACCCAAAGGGCGCACATGCAAGACTGTGTTCGGGAAAAAATCGCAGAGCCACCATAGTAAGAAGCAGAGCGCAGGGCAACGGGAGCCGTGGTTGCTGGCTGTTTCGCCACGCCTGTCGAGGCTCAGTGCCAAGGCGGTTGTTAATTTGTACCAGGGCCGCATGCAGATCGAGCAGACGTTCCGCGACCTCAAAAGCTCCCAATGGGGAATGGGGCTCAGCAGCAGCCAAACACGCAAGCCACATCGACTCACCATCTTGTTGCTCATCGCATCGCTGCTTGCGTTCGCGCTGTGGCTGATCGGCTTGGCCGTACGCCGCAACGGGTTCGCTGTTCACTATGGCAGTCGCAAGAAAGCGGCTGCCACCCTATCCATCCTGTCGCTAGCGCGCCACTGGCTGCAATATCACAGCTCGGCACTCTTAACGCGACGTCAAATCGCCGAAGCGTTGAACGAGCTCGGGTCCATGCTCGAGACGTACGAAATATGAGGGGAAGGCTCAGGGTCTGTCCCTTTTTTCTTGCGCATCCGCGCGCGGGCTGTACCTCGGATTTTGCCGCCTGTCGCAAGCCCTTGGCGGGGCAGGGCCGCCTTTCCTATAGTGCTTGAAGAACACCCGGCCGCTCGACGGCGATAAGTAGAAGAAAAAGTCTAGACAAAATAATCTAGATATTTTATTCTACATTCAACGACAGGGAGACTTCATGAACCAGTTCCGTTTGCCAACCACCGGAGATGCGCGATGAGCGCGCTGCTGCCGGCCCTCGCGTGGGCGCTGCTCGACTTCGTTTGGCAAGGCCTGCTGGTCGGCTGGGGCGCGGCGCTGGCGCTGGCAGCCATGCGCAAGTCGACCCCGCAAGCGCGCTACGCGGTCGCCTGTGCCGCGCTGCTGCTGTGCGCCGCGCTGCCGCTGGCCGGAGTGGTGCAGCGCATCGCCGAGGCGCAGTCGCTGACGTCAACCCTCCTGCCGATTTCCGCTGTCGAGATGCCGGGTGCATCCGCAGCGGCCCCTCACGAAACCGCGACCCTCGTCGCCGGCCGCCTGGCGAGCTGGGAGCAGTCGCTGCAAAGCCGCCTGCCGCTGGTGATCCTGTTCTGGTCCTGCGGCGCCGCCGTGCTGGCGCTGCGCATGGCGTTCGGACTGGCGTGGGTGCGCCGCCTTACCAACGCCGGCCGGCATCGACCCGATTCCGCCTGGCAGGCGCGCGTATCGCGCATGGCGAAACGCTTCGGCATCGGCCGCCCGGTCGCGCTGGGCATCGTCGACGAGCTCTCGGGGCCGGTAACAGCAGGCTGGTGGCGCCCGGTCGTGCTTCTGCCGGCGTTGCTGTTGTCCGGCATGCCGCATGAACTGCTCGAAGCGCTGGTCGCGCACGAACTGGCCCACATCAAGCGCCACGATTACCTGGTCAACCTGGTCCAGGGCGCTATCGAGATCGTGCTGTTCTACCACCCCACCGTGTGGTGGCTGTCGAACCGCATCCGGATCGAACGCGAACAGATTGCAGATGATTTAGCCGCAAGCATGCTCGGCGAACCGCGGCGCCTGGCACTTGCATTGTCCGAGCTTGACCAGTTCCAGCTCACCACCGCCCAACTCGCCCATGCGGCACACGGAGGAAACCTTATGAACCGCATCAAACGCCTGGTACGCCCGGATACCGAACCGTTCAAATGGAAGATGGTGCTGCCCGCCCTCGGCCTCGCCGCGGCCTGCGCCGGCTTCTACGCCCACGCCCAGACCGTGCCCGCGCCGCCGGCCCCGCCGCCACCGCCTGCCCATCCCGCGCACCCCGCCGATCCGCCGCATGCTGCCCCGGCCGCGCGCACGGCCATTCCGGGATCGCCGGCCCGGCCCGCGACGCCGGCCATCCCCGCGATCCCGGCCGACAGCATGCCGCCGTCGCCTCCATCCCCGCCATCGCCTCCATCTCCGCCGTCGCCCCCGGCGCCTCCGGAGCGCGGATGGAACGTCAGCAAAGGCCACGGCGGTACCTCGTATGCGCTGGTGCGCGGCGACGAGCGTGGCGGCAGCATGATGAATGGCCACAGCGACGACTTCCGCAACCTGGAAGCCGCCAAGCGCGCCGTGAAAGGCGACTTCCTCTGGTTCCGCGACAAGAACGGCAAGGCGTTCATTGTGCAGGACCCTGCGCTGGTGGCGCGCGCCAACCAGGCCTGGGCTCCGGTCGACCGCCTCGGCAAGGAGATGGACGTGTACGGCAAGGAGATGGACAAGCATGGCAAGGTGATGGAAGCCCTGGGCCGCGAAATGGAAGCCGCCAGCCGCGGCACCGGGCCGACCGCCGCCACCCGCGAGATCGAACGCAAGATGGAAGCGCTCGGCCGCGAGCAGGAGAAGCTGGGACGCGAAATGGAGAAGGTGGGCCGCCGCATGGAAGACGCCACGCCGGCCCAGCACGACGTCCTGTCGCGTGAAATGGACAAGCTGGCGCGCGACATGGACACAATGTCGCGCCAGATGGACCAGCAGGCAAAGAGCCTCGGCGAGCAGGTGCGCGCCATCGACCGCGCCGCGAAACCGATGGAAGCGGTCGGCGCCAAGATGGAGCGGGCCGGCAAGCCGATGGATGCCCTCGGCAAGAAGATGGGCGTGCTGGGCAAGCAGATCGAGCGTGAAAGCGAGGCCGCCAGCAAAGTGATGCGCGGCCTGATCGACGAGGCCCGCAGCAAAGGCCTGGCGCAGCCAGCGCCAGCTGCCGGCGCGAGCTGACACCCGTCCCGTCCCGCGCCGGCATGGCCAGTTTGCCAACGCGGGACGGGTGTGGATTCGCCCATCGCGGCAGCACCCCGCCGGTATAATCACGGGATGCAAAATCTCCTCCACAATCTCAATCCCGAACAACTCGCCGCCGTCACCCTGCCGCAGCAGAGCGCCCTGATCCTGGCTGGTGCAGGCTCGGGCAAAACACGCGTGCTGACCACCCGCATCGCGTGGCTGATCCAGTCCGGCCAGGTATCGCCGGCCGGGATCATGGCTGTTACCTTTACCAACAAGGCGGCCAAGGAGATGCTCACGCGCCTGTCGGCGATGCTGCCGATGAGCACCCGCGGCATGTGGGTCGGCACCTTCCACGGCCTGTCCAACCGCCTGCTGCGCACCCATTACCGCGACGCCGCGCTGCCGCAGACCTTCCAGATCCTCGATTCGCAGGACCAGCTGTCGATGATCAAGCGCCTGCTCAAGGCGAACAACGTCGACGACGAGAAGTACCCGGCCAAGAACCTGATGTACTTCATCAATAACGCGAAGGACAACGGGCTGCGCGCCAACCAGGTCGAGGCCTACGACCCGATCGAGCGCAAGATGGTGGAGCTGTATAAGCTCTATGACAACCAGTGCCAGCGCGAGGGCGTGGTCGATTTCGCCGAGCTGCTGCTGCGCTGCTACGAACTCCTGTCGCGCAACCAGCCGCTGCGCGAGCACTACCAGGCGCGCTTCCGCCATATCCTGGTCGACGAGTTCCAGGATACGAACGACCTGCAGTACAAGCTGCTGAAGCTGTTGGCCGGGCACGGCGAACGCCATGGCGGCGCGCTGTTCGCGGTGGGCGACGATGACCAGAGCATCTACGCATTCCGCGGCGCGAACGTCGGCAACATGAGTGCGTTCGAGCGCGAGTTCCAGGTCGAGAACCTGATCAAGCTCGAGCAGAACTACCGCTCGCACGGCCACATCCTCGACAGCGCCAACCAGCTTATTTCGTACAACAGCAAACGCCTCGGAAAAAACCTGCGCACCGACGCCGGCCACGGCGAGCCGGTTCGCATCTACGAAGCTTCATCCGACTTGGAAGAAGCGCAGTGGATCATTGAGGAAGCCAAGAGCCTGATGGCCGAAGGCGCGGCGCGCAGCGACATCGCAATCCTGTACCGCTCCAACGCGCAGTCGCGCGTGATCGAACACGCGCTGTTCGCGGCCGGCCTGCCGTACACCGTGTACGGCGGCCAGCGCTACTTCCAGCGCGCCGAGGTAAAGCACGCGATCGCCTACCTTCAGCTGATGGACAACCCGCACAACGATTCGGCCTTCCTGCGCGTGGTGAACTTCCCGACGCGCGGCATCGGCATGCGCACCATTGAGGCGTTGCAGATGGCGGCGGAGCAGTACGGCATTTCGCTGTACGCGGCGGTGCCTTACGTGGCGGGGAAGGGCGGTACCTCGCTGAGCGGCTTCGTGCGCCTGATCGAGGGCGCGCGCTTCGAGACGCAGCAGCTGTCGCTGCCTGAGATGGTGCGCATCGTGCTCGACGTCAGCGGCCTGATCACGTATTACAAGGGCGAGAAGGAAGGCGCCGACCGCATCGAAAACCTGGAGCAGATGGTCAACGCTGCCACCCAGTTCGTGCAGGAAGAGGGCTTCGGCCAGGCTGCGCCCGCGCACCTCGGGCCGCAGGCGCAGGCGTCGTCGGGCGAAGCCGTGATCTACCAGGACGGCATCGAGGTCCTCGACGCCGATGCGCCGCTGTCGACCGTCATGTCGCCGCTGTCGGCCTTCCTGTCGCATGCCTCGCTGGAAGCGGGCGATGCGCAGGCGCAGGCCGGACAGGACGCGCTGCAACTAATGACGGTGCACTCCGCCAAGGGCCTGGAGTTCGACGCGGTGTTCATCACCGGGCTGGAAGAGGGCCTGTTCCCGCACGAGAGCAGTTCGCGCGAGATGGACGGCGTGGATGAGGAGCGGCGCCTGATGTACGTGGCGGTCACGCGCGCGCGGCGCCGGCTGTACATGAGCTTCACGCAGACCCGCATGCTGCACGGCCAGACCCGCTACAACATGAAGTCGCGCTTCTTCGATGAGCTGCCCGAGGAGGCGCTGAAGTGGCTGTCGCCGCGCGTGCAGTCGCACTGGTCACCGAACCGGAAGACGGCGTGGGACGATGCGTCGTTCAACGGCGGATCGGACAACAAGATCGCGCAGCAGATCACGCAGAAGTCCAGCACTGGTCCGGGCTGGCGTATTGGCGAGTCGGTAGCGCACGCCAAGTTCGGTGAAGGCGTGATCGTGAATATCGAGGGAAGCGGGACCAATGCGCGCGCGCAGATCAATTTCGGGCGCGCGGGGATGAAGGTGCTGGATCTGTCGATTGCGAAGCTGGAGAAGGTGGGACGCTGAGGGTAGTCCAGCATCCCATGCTGGCTCTTCGAGGCCCTTAACTCAGGCCTCGTTGGCCGGCGCCTGCTTGACCGCCTCAACCACCGGCGCCCCAAACAGCCTGCAATAAATCGCAAAGAACGAACAAAACGCCGTAATCGTATACAGCAGCGACATCGGCACCAGCACCGCCTGCCACGCCGTACTCCCGCCGAAGATGAAGAACAGCAGTTGCGAGATGAGCGCGCTGATGCCGAACCACGCCAGCGCGAACACCATGAACGGCTTGGTCGCGTTGATGATCCCGAACACGCTGTAGAACACTGCCTTCCCGGCCGGCATCCGCTTCCAGTGGATCAGCGGCCCGCTAAACGCCAGCATCACGAAGCCGATCAGCTGGGTGAAACCTGTGAACAGGATCGCCGGGCCAAGCGATGATGCCTTCGCTTCGGGCGAATCGGGTTCCACCTGGCGCAGCAGCACCTGCACCAGCATGCCGCCGTCGATCAGCGTCGACGCCGAAATCGCCACCACGGCCATTGCCAGGTACACCACCCCAAGCTTCAACAGCGACGGCAAGGCGGGCGAGCGAAAGCCCGTCAGCAGCAGCGCCGGACGCACCGGCTTGCCCTGTTCCGCATTGGCGCAGCCCTGCATGAACGCCACCGTGAAAAACGGCACCAGCATGTACGACAGCAGCTTGCCCACCAGCGGCACGAGGCCCAGCCAGAAAGTCAGCAGCAGGTAACCGAAGAACAGCGACGCAAGCCCCAGCGGCTGCTTGCGGAACAGGCCGAAACCGCGCTTGACCCATTCCCATCCTTCGCGCGCCACCAGCTTATCCATGGAACAGCTCCGGCGCAGGCGTGGCGATGCGTTCGCGCAGGATGCGTTCGAAGTGCGATGGGTCGTGCGGCGTCAGCAGCTCGGCTTCGCGCGGCAGGTGCAGGTCGTACAGGCGCGACAGCCAGAAGCGCAGCGCGGCGGCGCGCAGCATCTGCTGCCATGAGGCGCGTTCGTCCTCGGTGAACGGACGCTCTGCATGGTAGGCGTCGAGCATGGCGCGCGCACGTGCCTGGTCGATGACGCCGGTGTCGAGGTCGATGCACCAGTCGTTGAGCGTCACCGCCACGTCGAACAGCCAGGTGTCGCAGCCGGCGAAATAGAAATCGAAGAAACCGGTCAGCCGGGTACCGACGAACATCACGTTATTGCGGAACAGGTCCGCATGCACTGGCCCATGCGGCAAAGCGCAGTAGTGCGCACTGCCGGCGAAGGCCTCCTGGAAGTGCATCTCGGCGCGCAGCAGGTGGTCGTTGGCGGCAGTCAGGAAGGGCAGGACCTTGGGCGTGGTCTCGTTCCACCAGCCGAGCCCGCGCAGGTTGGGCTGCTCCATCGGGAAGTCGCGGCCGGCCAGGTGCATCCTGGCCAGCATGGCGCCGACCGCGGCACAGTGCGCCGGCTGGGGCGCCATCTGCGAGCTGCCTTCGAGCTTGCTGACGATGGATGCCGGCTTGCCGTGCAAGGCCACCACCAGCTCGCCCTGGTCGTTGGCGACAGGCGCCGGCACGGGAATGCCGCGCTCGGCCAGGTGGCGCATCAGCTTGAGGTAGAACGGCAGCTGGTCGAAACCCAGGTTCTCGAAGATCGTGAGCACGTACTCGCCGCGCTCCGTCGTCAGGAAGAAATTGCTGTTTTCGATGCCGGACGCGATGCCTTTGAGCGCGACGGCATTGCCGAGAGGGAACTGCTTGATCCACTGGGTGAGGTCACCCAGCCCGACCGCGGTAAAAACTGCCATTGTGAATGCGAAAAAGTAGAAGAGTAAGTCGGTAACGGCGTGCGCCTGGGCCCGGTTTTCCGGGCGGGCAGGCTTACTTCGCTGCGGGTGGCGGTGGTGGCGGCGGTACTAGCGCCGGCGGCGCGGCGGCTGCCGCAGCAGTTGCCTCGGCCTCGCGCTCGCTCTGTTTTCTCTTGCTCAGGTCGAATTCGAGGATCTGCCATTGTGGCGGGCGCAGCGTGCTGCCGGCGCCTTCGCTGTTGTTGGTGCTGGCGGTGGCAGGGCCGGCGCCCTTCATCGTGTAGGTGCTGCCGCCGGTCGTGACCTTGACTTCCTTGACCTGCCCGCCGTCGCGCCTCTCGACGATCTTGTTGCGTTGCTCGCGCCTTGGCGTGATGGTGATCGGCGTGTCGCTGCCTTCTTCGATGCGCTCGAGTTTCGGCGGCGCCTGGCTTGGCGCCGTCTGGGCCGGCGGCGTCTGGGCCAGCACGGCGCCCGACTGCACGATCAGGCCGGCGGCCAGCAGTTTCCAGATTGCAGTTTTACGCAGCATGATGGTCACCTTGGATATGTTGAGGCCATTGTAACAAAAACAGGCAGGCTTTCCCGTGAAGGGCGCGGAATCGCTCCCATATGCAAGGGACGGCAGCGAACGCTGTTGTGTTTTCTCCATGCGCGATTCTGCGATAATGGCAGATGTCCGCCGCGCACCCCGCCGTGCCGGCACCCACTCTTCGATTTGGCATATGCAAAATACCCTGCTGTTAGTTGACGGTTCCAGTTACCTGTATCGCGCTTTCCACGCCCTGCCGGACCTGCGCAGCCCCGAAGGCCACCCGACCGGCGCCATGCACGGCATGGTCAACATGCTGCGCCGCCTGCGCCAGGATTACCCGGCCGCGTACATCGCCTGCGTGTTCGACGCCAAGGGCAAGACTTTCCGCGACGACATGTATCCGGAGTACAAGGCCACCCGCGCATCCATGCCGGACGACCTGCGCCTGCAGATCGAGCCGATCCACGAGGCGGTGAAACACATGGGCTGGCCGATTTTGATGGTCGAAGGCGTCGAGGCGGACGACGTGATCGGCACGCTGTCGGTGCAGGCCTCGCAGCTGGGCATGAACACCATCGTCTCGACCGGCGACAAGGACCTGGCGCAACTGGTCAACGACAAGGTCATGCTGATCAACACGATGACCAACGAAAAGCTGGACGAAGCCGGCGTGCTGGCCAAGTTCGGCGTGCCGCCGAACCGCATCATCGACTACCTGACCCTGATCGGCGACACGGTCGACAACATCCCGGGAGTGACAAAGTGCGGCCCGAAGACCGCGCTCAAGTGGCTGGCGCAGCACGGCAGCCTGGAATCCGTCATCGAGAACGCGCACACGATCACCGGCGCGGTCGGCGAGAACCTGCGCCAGGCGCTCGAGTGGCTGCCCCAGGGCCGCACCCTGATCACCGTCAAGACCGATTGCGACCTGTCCGCGCACATGGTGTCGATCTCCGAGACGCTGGTCGGCAAGGATGAAAACAAGGAAGGGCTGCGCGACTTCTTCCAGCGCTACGGCTTCAAGACGCTGCTGCGCGAAATCGGCGGCGCGGTCGACGCCGGCGCCAGCGCATTGGTGCTCAATTCTCCGGAGGGCGACCTGTTCGGCGCCGCCGTAGTGCCGGTCATCCGCGGCGACTATGAAACCGTGCTGACCGAAGAAGCGCTCGACAAATGGCTGGCGCTGATCGACGCGGCGGAACTGACCTCGGTCGATACCGAAACCACCTCGCTCGACCCGATGACGGCGCAGATGGTCGGCATCTCGCTCTCCGTCGAGCCGGGGCACGGCGCCTACATTCCGGTGGCGCACCGCTACGCAGGCGTGCCAGAGCAGCTGCCGCGCGAGCTTGTGCTCGAAAAGATGCGCGCCTGGCTGGAAAGCCCGGACAAGCCGAAGGTGGGCCAGAACCTCAAGTACGACAGCCACATCTTCGCCAACCACGGCGTGACCCTGCGCGGAATCGTGCACGACACGCTGCTGGAATCCTACGTGTTCGAATCGCACAAGCCGCACGACATGGACGGCCTGGCGATGCGCCACCTTGGCTACACCACCATCCCGTTCACCGAAGTGTGCGGCAAGGGCGCGGGCCAGATCTGCTTCGACCAGGTCGAGCTTTCGCGCGCCACCGAATACGCGGGCGAAGACTCGGACATCACGCTGCGCCTGCACCATGCGATGAAGGGCCACGTCGAAAACGACCCGAAGCTGAACTTCATCTACCGCCAGATCGAGCTGCCGACCTCGGTAGTGCTGCAGAAGATCGAGCGCAACGGCGTGCTGATCGACGCTGCCCTGCTCGACACCCAGTCGAACGAACTTGGCGCGCGCCTGATGGAGCTGGAACAGAAAGCGCACGAACTGGCAGGCGGCCCGTTCAACCTCGGTTCGCCGAAGCAGATCGGCGAGATCTTTTTCGGCAAGCTGCAGCTCCCGGTCATCAAGAAGACCCCGAGCGGCGCGCCGTCGACCGACGAGGAAGTGCTGCAGAAGCTGGCCGAGGACTATCCGCTGCCGAAGATCCTGCTGGAGCACCGCGGCCTGTCGAAGCTGAAGTCGACCTACACCGACAAGCTGCCGAAGATGGTCAACCGCGAAACCGGCCGCGTGCACACCAACTACGCGCAGGCAGTGGCGGTGACGGGACGCCTGTCGTCCAACGAGCCTAACCTGCAGAACATCCCGATCCGCACGGCGGAGGGGCGGCGCATCCGCGAAGCCTTCATCGCGCCGCCGGGCAGCGTGATCGTCTCGGCCGACTACTCGCAGATCGAACTGCGCATCATGGCGCACATCTCGGGCGACGCGGCGATGCTGCGCGCGTTCGCGGAAGGCGAGGACATCCACCGCGCCACCGCCGCCGAAATCTTCGGCGTGGCGCCAGCCGAGGTGCAGTCCGAACAGCGCCGCTACGCCAAGGTGATCAACTTCGGCCTGATCTACGGCATGAGCGCCTTCGGCTTGGCCGGCAACCTGGGCGTGGACCGCGCCGCTGCGCAGAGCTACATCGAGAAGTACTTCGCGCGCTTCTCGGGCGTGAAGCAGTATATGGACGACACGCGCATGCAGGCCAAGGCGCGCGGCTACGTCGAGACGGTATTCGGGCGCCGCCTGTGGCTCCCCGAGATCAACTCCCCGAACGGCCCGCGCCGCCAGGGCGCCGAGCGCGCGGCGATCAACGCGCCGATGCAGGGCACTGCCGCGGACCTGATCAAGCTGGCGATGATTGCGGTGCAGGGCTGGCTGGAGTCGACCGGCATGGCGACCAGGATGATCATGCAGGTGCACGATGAACTGGTGCTGGAAGTGCCGGAAGCGGAGCTGGAAATCGTCAAGGTCAAGCTGCCGGAACTGATGGCGGGCGTGGCCAGGCTCGACGTGCCGCTGCTGGCGGAAGTGGGCATCGGCAGCAACTGGGACCAGGCGCACTAGGGCGCACTAGGTCCCGGCTATCGTACCAAAAATGCAACGGTGTAAGTACGAAGTTGTAAGAGAGTGTTGCTATGTGAACTAGTGCACACAAAATTACTATGTGGAAATGTATAGTCGGTCTTCAGTGCAGCTCAGCTGTTCGCGTTATGACCTATAAACTATACGAGGCACACATGAACCAGAAAACCAATCGACTTAAGCTGATCGCCGGCGCAGCCCTTGCAGCAACCCTCGCCGCTTGCGGTGGCGGCGGTGGATCCGGCAGCACTCCTGTGCCGGGTACGCTCGGCGTCTCCATTACCGACGCGCCCGCGTGCGGCTTCGATGCCGTCAACGTCACGGTCACCAAAGTGCGCGTGCACCAGAGCAGCAGTGCAGGCGAGGGCGAGAGCGGATGGAGCGACATCACGCTGTCCGCGCCGCGCAAGATCAACCTGCTCAACCTGACCAACGGCGTGATCGAAGCGCTCGGCACGACGGCGCTCCCGGCCGGCCGCTACACCCAGATGCGCCTGGTGCTGGACGCGAACACCGGCAACGGCCTCGCCAATTCCGTGGTCCCGACCGGTACTACCGCGGAAAAATCGCTCGACACCCCGAGCGCTGTCCAGAGCGGCATCAAGCTGGTCGGGCAGTTCGACGTGGCATCCGGCCAACGCACCGACGTGGTGCTGGACTTCGACGCCTGCAAATCGGTGCTCACCAAGGGCAACGGCAAATACGCGCTCAAGCCGGTCGTGAAGATCGTGCCGACCACCAGCAACGGCATCAGCGGCTTTGTAAGCACTGCGCTGCTGGCCAGCGGCGTGACCGTCAGCGCGCAGCAGAATGGCGTGATCGTCAGTTCCACCGCGCCGAATGCGACCACCGGTGAATTCTTCCTGTCGCGCCTTGCGCCGGGCAACTACGATGTCGTGATCACGGCGAATGGCCGCGCCGCTTCGGTGGTCGGCGCCGTGCCTGTCGCGACCACGACGAGTACTACCGCCCTGAGCACCGCGGCCGCGCCGATCGCCTTGGCCGAAGGCCTGAACGGCAGCATCGCGGGCACCGTGACCATGACGCCGGTGAGCACCACCGGCGAGGCGGCCTACGTGTCGGCGAAGCAGACCTTCGCGGCCGGCCCGACCGTCACCGTGAAGTATGCAGGCGCCGACCTGGCGACCGGCGCCTACAGCATCAACAACCTGCCGGTGACGGCGCCGCAGTATGCCGTGTACAACAGCACGCTGCCGCTGGTGTTTGCCGCCGCGCCGACGGTAACCCCGGGCGTGGGCAAGTACTCGGTATCCGCATCGGCGACGGGCTACACCACGCTGGTGAAGGCCGAGGCGGTCGACATCGCAACCCAGAACGCCTCGAACGTCAACTTCGTGCTGGTTCCTTGATGCCGGCCTGAAGCGCGCCCCGCCGGGGGCGTTTGCCGCGGCCTTGAAACGCCTCCCGCGTGCGGGAGGCGTTTCCGTAGCGCGATACAACCGCTTTGCGTCCGAGGCGGTACAATGCCGGGCTTGCCTGTATCGCAATCGAACAAGAGGCCAAAAAATCGACCCGATCCTCATTTCCATCCTCCTCGCGACCACAATCGGTGGTGTCGCGAGCATCACCGCTGCGGCGGTGTTTTCGTTTGCGCTGCTCGCGAAGATGGTCGAACGCATGGTCAGCCTCTCGGTCGGCATCATGTTGTCCACCTCATTGCTGCACGCGCTGCCGGAAGCGTTCGAGTCGAATGCCGATCCGCGCAGCCTGTTCGCGACCCTGCTGGGCGGCCTGCTGGCCTTCTTCATGCTTGAAAAGCTGGCCATCCTGCGCCACTCGCACCACCACGAAGGCGACGGCCACCACCACGCCCACGGCCATGACGCGCGCGAGGCAGGCAAATCGGGCTGGATGATCCTGGTCGGCGACGGCATGCACAACTTCACCGACGGCATCCTGATCGCGGCGGCCTTCTTCGCCAACCCGGAACTGGGCCTCGTGACGGCGCTGGCAATCATCGCCCACGAGATCCCGCAGGAGATCGGCGACTTCATCGTGTTGCTCAATGCCGGCTTCTCGCGCACCCGCGCTTATGTATTCAACCTGCTGTGCAGCCTGATGGCAGTGGCGGGCGGGCTGATTGGCTACTACACGCTCGACCAGGCCAGCGGCCTGATTCCGTATGTGCTGGTGTTCGCGTCGTCCGGTTTCCTGTACATCGCCGTCAGCGACCTGATGCCGCAGATGCAGCGCCGCGCGACCGTGCGCGAGTCGGTGCCGCAGGTGCTGCTGATCGGGGCCGGCGTGCTGATCGTGCTGTTCCTGACCAGCGCGCACTGATCGCGTCCGGGCACGCCACCTGACTTTTGGCACATGCGCCTTGCCGCGCAGATCCCGACGATGAAGTTGCTGCTGCGCCTCGTCGGCGCAGCGGTTCACTCATACGGGGGGGCCATCAGCTGCACGCACGCCCACGCGGAAGATAAGCGTTATTACGCCGGCGTGACGACCGGCGCGTCGAATGCCGCGCAGGGCCTGCCGCAGTCACGCGGTTTCGAGCGCTGCCATCTCGGCACTGCCGTACTTGTCGACGATCAGCCACCACGCCGATTCCACTGCGATAGACGCTGACTGGCGTCCTGTAGCCATATGTCTGCGCGAATTCACGACAGCTTAAACTACCCCGTAGTCACTGTCTCAAATTGTGGATCCACTATACTACTCGGCCGGGTAGGTATGGCGGGATCGGCGCCGCAATCTACCCTTGGGCCATGTTGAACCGGCTACGCTGGTCCCGTAGACTGGCTGCATACATTATTAGTTCAGGTATGCATGAATGAGCCAGGAAGCTGAGCATTTTGACAATTATTCGCGTCGCGCGCTGCCGGATAGCGAACGGGCTTCGGCCTGGAGCATCGCGCTGATCACCTTTGGCATCGGCACCACCTTGCCGGTATTCTGGCTGGGCGCGGAAGTCACGCGGAGCGTCGGTACCGGCGCGGCGCTGGGAATCTTCCTGGCAGTGTGCGGCGCGCTGGGGCTGATCTCCGTCGTCACCGGCCTGGTGGGGGCGCGCAGCCGCCTGAGCACCTATATGGTGCTGCACTTCGCTTTCGGCCGCCATGGCGCGAAACTGGTCAATTTGCTCATCGCGGCGACGCTGGTGGGGTTCTACGCCGTGACCATCGATGCCTTCGGCCAGGCCGCCAGCAGTTCGCTGCGCGGGTATCTCGCCGTTAGTCCCGCGCTGTGCGCCATCGCTGGCAGTGTGCTGATGACGCTGGCAGCGCTGGTGGGCATGCGCGGACTGGAGCGCCTGTCCGGCTTTTCCGTGCCGGTGATGGCGATCTTCGTTCTGTACATTCTTGCGCTGGCGCTCGGCGCGGGCGAACCCGGCCAGCTGGCGCATTACGCGGGGCAGGGCGGCGGCATGGTCCAGGCGGTTTCCAGCACCATCGGCATGGTCATCATGATGCCTGTGCTGATGCCGGACGTCACCCGCTATGCCCATGGCCTGCGCGGCTGCCTGGCGGCCAGTGCCGGGATCGCCTTCGGCTTCCCGCTAGTGCTGATGGCGGGCGGCTTGCCGGCCATCCTGACCGGCCAGAATGGCATCGCGGAGAACCTGGCGCATTTCGGCGTAGTGCTGCCCGGCCTGTTCATCCTGCTGTTCTCCAACTGGATCACGAACACAGCCAATCTCTATTCCGCCACGCTGACCCTCGCTACCGTCAGCCGCCCCAGCGACCGGGTGCTGACCCTGGGCGCCAGCGTCGCCGGCACCGTGCTCGCGTTGGCGGGCGTGATGCGGCATTTCGAACAATTCCTTTTCGGCCTGAGCGTTTTCATTCCGCCCATCGCCAGCATCTATCTGATCGATTTCTTCCTGCTACGCGGCCAGCGCTACGACGACAAGCTGATCGCGGCGCTGCCGGCGTGGCGCTGGAGCGCGCTGTCGGCATGGGCGCTGTCCTGTGCGCTGGCCTGGTGCGGCACCAGTGGCAGTGTCCAGATCACCGCCATTCCAACGGTCGACGCCATGCTGGCGGCGGCCATCATCTATCCACTGCTGCACCGCTGTACCCGGGGACGCCCGGCCAGCCCGGCCGCATCCACCATCCCGGAGTAGCTCATGTCCATCCGCATCGCCACCGATATCGGCGGCACTTTCACCGATCTGGTTTACCTGAAGCAGGGGCAGGTGCATGCCGTGAAGGCCGACACCACGCCACCTCATTTCCACCTGGGCTTGCTGGATGCCGTCGACAAGGCGGGCATCGACCTGCGCGAGGTGGACTTTTTCGCCCACGGTTCGACCGTCGTCATCAACACGCTGACCGAGCGCAAGGGCGTGAAGACCGCGCTGCTAACGACCGCCGGCTTCCGCGACGTGCTGGAGATCGCGCGCGGCAACACACCAGACATCTTCAATCCGCGCTACAGCAAGCCGCGCCCCTTCGTGCCGCGCCACCTGCGTTGCGAAGTGCGCGAGCGCATCGACCATCGCGGCGAGGTGGTGGTGCCGCTGTCGCTGGAGGGACTGGCGGACACGCTGGACCGGCTGCGCGTGGAAGGCGTGGGCGCGGTGGCAATCTGCCTGCTGCACGCCTACCGCAATCCGGCCCATGAATTAGCGCTAAAGACGGCCGTGCTGGCGCATTGGCCGGAAGTGGCGGTGGTGGCCTCGCACGAAGTGAGCCGGGTCTGGCGCGAATACGAGCGTTGCAGCACGGCGGTGCTGTCCGCCTACGTGATGCCGTCCACCAGCAATTATTTGGACCAGTTGGGAAAGCGGCTGAAACAGCGCGGCCTGCCAGGCGCGCCCTTTATCATGAAATCGAATGGCGGCATCGCGCCGCTGGCCGCCGTGCGCGCCGACCCGATCAGCCTGGTGGAATCCGGCCCGGTCAGCGGCATCCTTGGCGCCCAGGTGTACGGTGCGCTGATCGGCGAGTCGCAGTTGATTGCGCTCGACATCGGCGGCACCACCGCCAAGTGCTCGCTGATCGACCAGGGCCGCGTCACCATTACCAACGACTATGTGATCGAACGCGGCCCGACCAGCGCCGGCTACCCGATCATGACGCCGGTGGTCGATATCGTCGAAATTGGCAACGGCGGTGGCAGTATCGCCTGGCTGGACGAAGCCGGCAGCCTGCGCGTTGGGCCGGAAAGCGCCGGCGCCATGCCGGGACCGGTGGCCTATGGACGCGGCGGCAAGGCGCCCACCACCACCGACGCCAACCTGGCTACCGGCCGCATCAATCCGGACGGCTTCGCCGGCGGGACCATCATGCCGGACTTGGACGCGGTGCGGGCAGCGTTCGACACGATCGGCCAGCGCCTGGAGCTGGACGGCATGGCGGTGGCGCACGGCGTGCTGCAGATCGCCAACGCCAACATGGTCAACGCACTGAAGCTGGTGTCGGTCAACCGGGGCCACGATCCACGCGAATTCGCGCTGATGGCCTTCGGCGGCGGCGGCGCGCTGCACGCCACGGCGCTGGCGGCCGAACTGGGCATCCCGAAAGTGATCGTGCCGCCGTATGCGGGCGTGTTCTCGGCCTGGGGCATGCTGATGCTGGACGTGCGCCGCGACGCGATCCGCACCCACGTGCAGCCGCTGGCGCAGGACGGCATGGCGGCGCTGGAACGGGCGTTCGAAGGCCTGCGCGAGGAAGCCGAGACCGCGTTCCGGCAGGATGGTTTCGCGGCCGGCCAGCTGCGCTTCGAGCGTTACGTCGATGCCCGTTACGTCGGCCAGGAGCACGCGGTCAAGGTCGCGCTGCCGGAACAGGGCGCGGACGCGGCGGAGGCGCTGGAACGCTTTCACCGCATCCACGAGCAGGCCTACGCCTTCCGCCTGGATGCGCCGGTGGAGGTGGTGGGCCTGCACCTGGCCGGTTTCGGCGCCGTGCCCAAGTCGCCGATGGCGCCCCTGCCGGCGGCCGTTGGGCCTTCCGCCATCGCAGCCCTGGCCGGCGAGCGCATGGTCGAACTGTTGCCCGGCCAGCCGGAAACCACGCCGGTGTATGCGCGCGCGCGCCTGCTGCCGGGCATGGAGCTGCACGGCCCGGCCATCATCGAAGAAGCCACCACCACCACCGTGGTCGGGCGCGGCGAGCGGGTCGAAATCGACCGCTTCGGCGGCCTGCACATCCACTTACCGCAGCTTTAAGGAGCACCCATGCAGCACACGCCATTCACGCGCGAGGTGATCAAGAACGCGCTCACCGCCATTGGCGCGGAAATGTTCGCCGCCATGCAGCGCACCAGCATGAGCCCCATCATCTACGAGGCGCTCGACTACGGCATCGGCATCACCGACGCGGCCGGCAACCTGATCTCGCAGGGCAACGGCATCCCCGGCTTCATCGGCACGCTGGACGGCGCCGTGCGCAGCATACTGGACAAGTTCGGCGCGGACGGCATCCACCCCGGCGACGTGTTCATCACCAATGACCCATACGCGGGCGGCGGTACCCATTTGTCCGACGTGTCAATGGTGGCCCCGGTGTTCCATGACGGCCGCTTGCTGGCCTGGACCGCCAACAAGGCGCACTGGACGGAGGTGGGCGGCAAAGACCCCGGCAGCTTCAGCGCCGACGCCACCGAGGTGTACCAGGAGGGCCTGCAATTCCCGGCTGTGCGCATCGTCGACCAGGGGCGGGTCAACCATGGCTTGCAGGACCTGATCGCTGCCAATGTGCGCCTGCCGGAAATGACGCTGGGCGACCTGCACGCCTGCACCGCCGCGCTGCGGGTGGGCGAGCGTCGCCTGCTGGCCCTGGTGGAGAAGTATGGCCGCGACGGCGTGGAAGATACCATGACGCACCTGCTCGACTACGGCGCTGCGATGACGCGCGCCGCGCTGGCGCGCCTGCCGCACGGGGTGTACGAGGCCGAGGACGTGATCGACGAGGACGGCCTGGGCAATGGCCCGTTCACCATCAAGGTGCGCGTTACCATCACGGCGGAGCGTTTCGTGGCCGACTTCACCGGTTCCAGCGCGCAGGCGCCCGGCCCGGTTAACAACACCCGCTGCGGCCTGGAATCGGCGGTGCGCGAAGTATTCATGGGCGTGGTGCGGCCGGGCGTGCCGGCCAGCGCCGGCTGCTTCCGCGCCATCGAGGTGATCTGCCCGCCCGGCACCATCTGCACCGCCGAACGCCCGGCGCCGGTGTCCGCCTATTTCGAGGCGATGGTGACGGCGGCCGACGTCATCCGCCGCGCGCTGGCGCCGGTGCTGAGCGACCGCCTGATCGCCGGCCAGCTCGGCTCGGTCTGTTCGATGGTGTTGAACGGCCACGCGCGCGACAGCGGCAAGGAATTCCTGCTAGTGCAGCCGCTGGTGGGCGGCTGGGGCGCGGGCGAGGGCAAGGACGGCGAGAACGGACAGTTCTGCGTCGGCAACGGCGAGACCAGCAACATCCCCATCGAGATCGCGGAACGTTGCTACGACGTGCGCATCGAGCGCTATGGTTTCCACGGCGACGCGGGCGGCGCCGGGCGCTGGCGAGGCGGACGCGGCGTGGCGCTGGAATACCGCATCCTGGGGCCGCGCGCCTGGGTCTCGACCTTCTTCGGGCGCGGCAAGACCCCGCCCTGGGGCATGGACGGCGGCGCCGACGGCTCCTGCAGCTACGCCGAGGTGGTGCGCCCGGACGGCTCGCGCCAGCGTTTCGCGCGCGCCAACCGGGTGCCGCTGGGGCAGGGCGACCTGCTGCGCCTGGTCACCGCGCATGGCGGCGGCTGGGGCGACCCGGCGCAGCGCGCGCCGCAGGCGCTGGCCGAGGATCAACAGAATGGCTTGCTGGGCTGAACCGCAAGCCTCCGCTATACTCTTGGAGGAGCTGATATGACTGTGCACCGTTTCCCGCCGCTGAGCGGCCCTTATCAAGTCGCCACCGCGCCGCCGCTGGAAGTCGGTGGCGTGCGCAAGGTGCTGACCGGCCTGGCGCGCATCGAGGCCGGCGTGCGCAGTCCGCCGTCCGGTTTCCGGCGGGGCTGCGCCAGCGAGGTCGATTATGTGGTCAGCGGGCGGCTGCGGGTCGATACCGCGTCCGGCAGCTACGAGATCGCTGCCGGCGACATCGTGGTGGAGAACCCGGACCAGCCGCATGCGACCACGGCGCTGGAAGACAGCGAAATTTTCTTTGTATTGATGGACCCGCTGGTCGCATTCGACGGATAAGCAAGCATGAGCGAGACGCCCGACCTGGCCGCTGCGGCGGAAGCGAACTGGATCTGGATCGGGAAGGTGGCGCCGCCCAGTTCCGAGGTGGACGCCGTGCCGCGCACCGCCTTGCTGGAACGCCTGGCACAGCAGGCCGCCAAGCCATTGGTGATGCTGGAGGCGCCGCCCGGCTTCGGCAAGACCACGCTGTTGACGCAATGGCGCGACCGCTTGGCTGGGCAAACCCCGCCTGTGCCGGTGGCCTGGCTGTCGCTGGACGAGGACGACCGCGCGCCGCACCGTTTCCTCGCCTATCTGGTGCTGGCGCTGGAGCGCGCCGGGGTGCCGCTAGAGTCGCTGGCGCCGCTGGCCCGGTCGCACGCGCTGGACGCCAACCCGCAGCACACGCTGGCTATCATCGTGGCCGCGCTGGGGCAGGGCGGGCGGCGCGTAACGCTGATTCTCGACGACTACCACCGCGCCAGCAGCGCGGAGGTCGATGCGGCGGTGCTGATGCTGATCGAGCGGGCCAGCCACTGGCTGCAGCTCGTGCTGGCCAGCCGGGGTCGCCCGCGCCTGCCGGTCGCCACCCTGCAGGCGCGCGGGCTGCTGTACCGCATTGACGCGGCCGACCTGGTGCTGAGCGGTGCGGAAACCAGCGCCATCCTGGGCGATGCAGCCGGAGATGCCGCCGCGCTGGTGCACGAGCGCACCGAGGGCTGGGCGGTGGCGGTGCAACTTGCCAAGCTTTGGCTGGCGCGCGACAGCGCCGCGCTGTCCGGGCTGGAACAACTGTCCGGCCATACCGGCGAAATCGCCGGCTACCTGACCGAGCAGGTGCTCGAAGCCCTGCCGCCCGACTGCCGCGAATTCCTGATCGAAACCTCGCTGCTGGAACGCTTCAGTGTCGAAATGGCAGACGAGGTGCGCGGCCGCGGCGACAGCGCTGCTCACCTGCTGGCGCTGGCCTCCTACCGCGCCTTGCTGGTCCCGCTGGACGCGCAACGCCGCTGGCACCGCTACCACCCGCTGCTGGCCGACTTCCTGCGCGCCCGCCTCGATCCGGCGCGGGCGCGCACGCTGCACCGCGCCGCCGCGCACTGGCTGGCCAAGCAATCCGACTGCCTGCTGGCGGTGCGCCACGCGCAACGTGCCGGCGACCAGGCCTTGGCGGTGTCGCTGGTGCGCGCGGCCGGTGGCTGGGAACTGGTGCTGCGCAAGGGCATCGCCTACACGCAAAGCCTGCTGAACGAATTCGACGAATTGCAACGCCGCAGCGAACCGGCGCTGCTGCTGATGCAGGCCTACCTGAACGCGAAGCTGGGCAATGAGGCGCTGGCGTTCGAGATGCTGCGGCTGGCAGAAGCGGGGCTGGCCGCCACGCCGCAACTGCGGAGCGACTACCTGGTCATCGAGTTCATGGTCTATGGCTACTTCGACCGTCCGCGCGAAGCGACGCTGTGCGCCGCGCCGCTGCCGGACGGCCTGAGCATCCTGGGCCGCGCCTGCGTGCTGAACGAACGCGCGATGGCGGCGCTGGCCAACGCGCACTTGCCGGACGCGGTGCGCCAGGCGCAGGAGGCGCGGGTTCAGATGCAGCTGGCGCATTGCGCGCTGGGCGAGGCGTATGTGCTGCTGAACCAGGCGCAGGCCGAGGCGCTGTCCGGCAACGTGCGCATGGCGCGCAGCCAGATCGACACCGCGCTGGCGCTGGCCGAGGCCAACTTCGGCACCGAAAGCTCGCTGAAGTCGATGGTGGGCTGCTACCGCGCCCAGCACCTCTACTGGTCGGGCGCCTGGAGCGAGGCCTGGCCCTGGGCCACGGCGGCTCTGGAGCCGCTGCACCAGACCGACGGCTGGCTGGAAGTGTGCGCCACCAGCGCCGAAATCTTGTGGCGCAGCGCGCTACGGCTGGATGGCCTGGCCGCCGCGCTGCGCCAGCTGGACCAGTCGGCGCTGGACGCGCGCCAGCGCCAATTGCCGCGCCTGGGGCGGCTGGTGCAAGCCTGGCGCATCGACCTGCTGGTGCAAAGCAGCCACGTGGCGCAGGCCCAGCAGGAAGCCCGCGCGGCCGGCCTGGTCGATTGGACGCCGCCGCGCGGCGTGACCGATAACTGGCGCGAATACGAGGCGGTGAGCCTGGCACTGGGGCGCCTGGCCGCCGCGCAGGGCGCGTCCGAAGCGGCGGCGGCCGGGTTGCGGCGAGGAGCGCAGGCGCTGGACGGCGCCGGCCTGCGGCTGTGCGCCTGGCGGCTGGAAGGGCTGGCGTGGGCACTGGGCCGGCGTGACGCCGACAGCCCGGCGGCGCAGGAAGGCTTCCGCCACTGGATGCAGTCAGTCTGGGCCCAGAACCTGCACGGCCTGCTGCTGGAGATCGGCGCGGGCCTGCTGCCGCGCCTGCAATCGCTGGACCCGGACGGCCGCTACGCCGCCTGGCCGGGCCTGGCCGCGCTGGTGACGCGCCTGCGTGGCTGGCAAGTGCATCCGCCACGCCACCGGAGTCCGCTCAGCGCCAAGGAGGAGCAGGTGCTGGCGCTGGTGGCGGCCGGGCAGGGCAACAAGATGGTGGCCAATGCGCTGGGCGTGTCGGAAAACACGGTCAAGTTCCATCTCAAGCAGATCTTCCTCAAGCTGGGCGTCGGCACGCGCACCGCTGCCATCGCGGTGGCGCTGCAGAACGGCTATATCGACGCCGTGCCATGAATCTACCCGGCCGGGTAGCGGGGCGCCAGCCATTGCAGCCAACTACCCGCCGCCGCCGTTGCCCGCGTTGCGGTGCCTACCTATAGTGGATCGAAACGGCGCCAAGCCCGGCTCCACAGCGACTTTCCCACATCAAGCACAACGGAGAATTCCATGCCTTGCCAGAATTTCGTCTCACGCCCCACACTCATCAGTATCGCCGTGGCCCTGGCCTGGTCCAGCGCCGCCGCGGCCCAGACCCAGGCGCCAGCGGCGGGGGAGTCCGTCGCGCCGGCGCCGGAAGGCGCCATGGAACAGGTTGTGGTGCGCGCGCGCGGCCGCGATGAAACACAGCAGGGCGTGCCGATGTCGGTCAAGGCCTTCTCCGCCAAGGCCATCGAGGATGCCGGCATCAGCAAGCCGGGTGACTTCGTGGCGCTGACGCCCAATGTCTCGCTGTCGGAATCGCAATCGGTGGGCACGTCGTTCATGACGGTGCGCGGCCTGACCCAGGTTCGCAATGGCGAAGCCCCGGTGGCGGTGGTGGTGGACGGCGTCACACAGACCAGTGCCCAGCAGTTCACGCAGGAGCTGTTCGACATCCAGTCCATCGAAGTGCTGCGCGGGCCGCAGGGCGCGCTGTACGGCCGCAACGCCTCGGGCGGCGCGATCCTGATCACGACCAAGGCGCCGACCAACACCACGCGCGGCTACGTGCAGGCGACCGCCGGCAATGGCCAGCGGCGCGGCGTGCAGGGCAGCGTCGGCGGCGCCATCGTCGACGACAAGCTGCTGTACCGCATCGGCGGCAACTACACGAACGTTGGCGGCTACCTGGAAAACGGCTACCTGCACGCCAAGGCCGATCCCTACCGCAACGACGCGCTGCGCGGCGACCTGCGCTGGATCGCCGGCGACAAGCTGCAGCTCGATGCCCGTTTCGGCGTAGTGCGCGACCGCGCCGGCGCGCTCAACTACGTCTATCAGCCGCAGCACATCGGTCCCAATTGCAGCGCCGACCTGAGCGGCGGCAGCGCCACGGTGGAGGACGCCAGCCGCGCCAACCCGGACAGCGTGGTGCGGCGCATCTGCACCACCAACCCCGGCCGCAACACGCGCTCGCTCGACAACGTGGCGTTGAAGGCTGAGTACGCGCTGGACTTCGCCACGCTGGCCGCCACCGCCAGCCACGACCGCATGAAGGAATACATCGAAGGCGACGAATACCCGTACACCTCTTCGCGCAACGTGGACGTGGGCACGGTGGCGGGCTGGGGCTTCCCGTTCGAGGTGGATGGCACCCAGACCCAGTACATCGCCGCCCGCAACACGGCGCTGGAGCTGCGCCTGACCTCGCCGAGCGATCCGGGCCTGCGCTGGATGGGCGGGGTGTACGCGATGAACGCCAACAAGTTTGTCTCGTCCACCAACGGTATCGACAACGGCCAGGACATCACTTACCTAAGCTACGATCCCGCGCCGGCCGGCAGCGCCAACCCGACCAAGCTGTGGCTGGCGGACCACAACGACAATCGCGCCACCGCCGCCTTCGGCAATCTCGACTACGACTTGACGCAGCGCGTCGAAGCGTCGCTGGCTCTACGCTATGACCGCGACCGCCGCAAGCAGACGATCGATCCGCGTCAGTTCTCCGGTGACCTGTCGACTGGCGTGCCTGCCGGCTGCACGGTGGCGGCATCGGCAGCGTGCGGGCGCGAGGCCACCTTCAGCGCTTGGCAGCCCAAGGTGTCGTTGCGCCACAAGGCGGCTGACGGTTCGGTGGCCTACGCCTCCTGGGGCAAGGGTTTCCGGTCCGGCCTGTTCAATCAGAGCGGTGTGGCGGAGCTGGCCGAGGCCACCAAAATCAAGGGCGTGCGCGAAATGATGCCTGCGGAGCTGACCAAGTCGGCGGAACTGGGCTACAAGACCACGCTACTGGACGGCAAGCTGCGCCTGAACGCGGCGCTGTTCGATACCGAAGTGCGCAATTCGCCATACTTCGTATTCATCACCGCCCTCAGCTCGCAGGTGATGGCGGGCCTGGACAAGGTGCATCTGACCGGCGGCGAACTGGAGGCCACTGCCAGCCTGGCGCGCGGGCTGGACGCCGGCATCGGCCTGGGCGTGACCCGCAGCGTGATCGATGAATACCGCGTCGATCCCTCGGTGGTGGGCAATTGGGCGCCCTACGTGCCGCGCGTGACCGGTAACACCGGTGTGCAATACCGTTTCCCGCTCAGCGGTGCGCTGCGCATCATGCTGCGCTCGGATCTGGTCTACAAAGGCAAGCAATACTGGGACACCGAGAACTCGGCGGCCCGCTCAGCCTTGTGGCTGCTGAACCTGCGCGCCGTGCTGGAGGACGCCAAAGGCAAGTGGTCGCTGTCGGCCGCGGTCGAGAACGCCACGGACAAGGCCTACAACTCCGAATGGGTCAGTGGCGGCTTCGCCAACCCGGCGCCGCCGCGCAAGGTGCGGATCGATGTGCGTTTCAATCTGTAGAACGCCTCAACAAACTGGCAGCCATCGCATGAGGAGGGCGCATCATCCAAGCGTTGGGCATGTGTAGGGAGGCGCTTTTTCCAGCTAGTTAGGAGGAAGGGCGCGCGAGACACCAGAGGCAGGGGCCTGCGAAGAAATTTGCCCTGCGCCAGAACGCGCAGGCCGGAAGCGACCCCCTTGCCTCCGGTGAGCGGCCCTAACTACCGCGCGTTCATACCGCATGGCGTCTTGTTGCAGCAGTACGAAGGCGCCATCAACGACGCGCAGAATCCCGACAACCCAACCTGGGCGCGCGTCGTGCTGGGTACCCTGTCCGTGCTTGCGGCGCCCGCCGCCGGCATGGAGGAATACATAGGCAGGTCGATTGCAAACATACCCTACCTGATCGACAATGCCGGAACTGGCGCGGGGGAGCACCTGGCGCGGGGATACCTGCTGCGCGAGCAGGCCAGCGGCCTGATTCCGTATGTACTGGTGTTCGCGTCGTCCGGTTTCCTGTATATCGCCGTCAGCGACCTGATGCGGCAGATGCAGCGCCGCGCCACCGTGCGCGAATCGGTGCCGCAGGTGCTGCTGATCGGGGCGGGCGTGCTGATCGTGGTGTTCCTCACGGGAGCGCACTAAAACAAAAAAGCCGCTGGATCTGACAGATCCACCGGCTTTTTCATAAGCTCACCAATTGTGGGAGCGCGGGGCATCGCCCCAGTCGTGAGCGACGTCGTGCCCGGCATTGCCGGACTCGACTTCCCGCGAAGGCCTCGGCGGCCCCGCGGTAACCCATACACCGCATGCTGCATGTCGTCAGTATAGGATCCCGCTTTCGCGGGATCGACGGGCGACGGCCGGCGGTGGATCGAGACATGCCGTCATGTTTGACTCGTTCACGCCCCAGTGGCGACCGGGCGAGAAGGATCGGAACTCCATTCGCTCCACGAACCCGGATACAGCGCCGCGCCGGGCATGCCTGCCACTTCGAGCGCCAGCAGGTTGTGGCAAGCCGTCACGCCGGAGCCGCACTGCGCCACGACCTTGGCCGGATCGTCCACCAGCGCCGCGAAATCTGCCTTCAGCTGCGCCGCATCCTTGAAGCGGCCGTCCGGCTGCAGGTTGTCCTTGAAGAAGCGGTTCTTCGCACCGGGGATATGGCCGCCGACCGGATCCATCGTTTCGTTCTCGCCGCGGAAGCGGTCCGGCGCGCGCGCGTCGATCACGGTGCGCTCGCCGCCTTCGATATTTTCCAGTACATCCTGCGCCGTCACGGTGTGCACCAGCCTCGGCCTGTCGCTGAGGGCGCCCGCTGCACGCGCAGGCGCCTCGGTCGACATCGGGTAGCCGCCGGCCTGCCACCCAGCCAGACCGCCGTCGAGCACCGCGGCGGCCGGGTGGCCCACCCAGCGCAGCATCCACCACAGGCGCGCCGCGAACATGCCGCCGTGGGCGTCGTAAGCCACTACCTGGGTCTCGTCGTTGACACCCCAGCGGCGCAGCGTGTCGATGAAGGCGGTGCGGTCGGGCAGGGGATGGCGGCCATGGAACTGGCCGTCGGCGCCGCGCTTTTCGCCCGACAGTTCGGTTTCCAGCTCCGCGAAGACCGCGTTGCGGATATGCCCGATCGCGTAGCCGTCGCGGCCCGCATCCGGGTTGGCCAGGTCATGGCGGCAGTCGACGATAAGCCAGTTCGGGTTGTCCACCTGGGCTGCCAGGGCGGCAGCGGAGATCAATGTCGTGTACATGCAGTCCTCAAAGTTCGCTTGCGATCGGATCGGTCTTCACGGCCTCGTTGGCGGGCGTGCTGCGCGTATTGTAGAACGTCGCGGCGATGCCGGAGGCAAGGATCACGCCCATCCCCAGCCACACGTGCCAGTCGAACACGTCGCCCCACAGCGCCACGCCCCACAGGCTGGAGAACACGATGCCGGTGTACTGCAGGTTGGCCACAACCAGCACCTTGCCGACGCGGTAGGCGCGGGTCATCGCAATCTGCGCGATGGTTGCCGATACGCCGACCGCCAGCAGCAGCGCCGCGCCGTACCAGCTGTGTGGATGCAGCGACGGCTCGCCATCCGATCCCGGCGCCAGCGTTCCGACCATGCCGAACACCACGGTCATCAGCGAGAAGTAGAACACCACGCGGAATTCGGGTTCGCCCATCTGGCCAAGGCGGCGCACCTGCATGTAGGCCATCGCGGATATGACGGAGGAGGCGATGCCCATCACGCCGCCAAGCCACTGGTTCGATTCGGCGGCCGGCTGCAGCGCGAGCACCACGCCAATGAAACTGGCACCTACTGCCACCAGCATCGGCCACTCGACATGGTGCCTGCCGCGCAACCAGCCCATCAGGGCAAGGTAAAGCGCGATCCAGATCGGTGCCAGGTAATTAAGTGTGACGGCAGTGGCCAGCGGAAGTGCATCGATCGCGTAGAACCACAGCCACAGCGAGACGACGCCGACGAAGCCGCGCCACAGGTGCTCCTTTGGGAAGGCTGTGCGCAGCGTGCCGCCCTGCTGGTGTACAAAGATCAGCAACATGATCGTGCCGACCAATCCGCGGTACATCACAATTTCTGAGGTCGAGTACAACTCGGAGGCCAGCTTCACGGCCACGCCCATGGCGGCGAACATAAAGCTGGCGAACAACATCCATAACGACGCCATCGGGTCCTTACTTAGGTTTGGAGATCGATATTACTTCGGTACCACTCGTGGAAGTGCTGCATGCCGTCTTCCATCGGCGACTGGTAAGGGCCTACTTCGTTGACACCGCGCTGCACCAGGATGCGTCGGCCGGCGTCCATGCGCATCGCGATCTCGTCGTCCTCGACGCAGGTTTCCATGTAGGCTGCGCGCTCGGCCTCGACGAACTCGCGCTCGAACAGCACGATCTCCTCGGGGTAGTAGAACTCGACCACGTTGCGGGTCTTTTGCGGGCCGTCCGGCCACAGGGTCGACACCACCAGCACGTGCGGATACCACTCGACCATGATGTTCGGGTACAGCGTCAGCCAGATCGCGCCGTACGGAGGCGGTTCGCCGCGGCGGAACTTGAGCACCTGCTCCTGCCACTTCTTGTAGGCGGGCGAGCCGGATTTCTGCAGGCCGCGGTTCACGCCCACGGTCTGCACGCTGTAGTCGCGCCCGAACTCCCAGCGCAGGTCGTCGCAGCTGACAAAGCCGCCCAGGCCCGGATGGAACGGTTCGACGTGGTAGTCCTCGAGGTAGACCTCGATGAAGGTCTTCCAGTTGTAGTCGCAGTTGTGCACCTCGACGTGGTCCAGCATGTAGCCGGTGAAGTCGAGGTCCTTCGTCACCGACAGCGTCTTCAGCTTGTCCATGACGTTGTAGCCGTTCTGTTCGAACAGCAGGCCGTTCCAGCTTTGCAGCGGGGTTTTCGCCAGGTGCACGCAAGGTGTTTCGGGGAAGTGCGGGGCTCCGATCAGTTGGCCCTTCAGGTCGTAGGTCCAGCGATGCAGCGGGCAGACGATGTTGTTGGCGTTGCCGCGGCCATTGAACATCAGCGCCTGGCGGTGGCGGCAGACGTTCGACAGCACCTCGATGCCGTTTGCGTTGCGTACGAGCATGCGACCCTCGTTCTCTGCGGCAAGGGTGGCAAAATCGCCCACTTCGGGCACCATCAGTTCATGGCCGACATAGCGCGGGCCATCCTGGAACAACTGCTGCATTTCGCGCTTCAACAGCGCTTCGTCAAAGTAGACATCTACCGGAAGCTGTGCGCAAGATTGCGCCAGCTTGGCGTGGGTAGCCAGATCGGACATCCCAACCCCCCTTTTAAATAAGCATCGAGCCAAAGAAGAGAAAGAATCCAAAGACCAGTATTTTGAGCTTGCGGAATACGGTATTTCGGACAGAACCGGCGATTATACCGCGTAACGGACTCTACAGTCGCGGCCCCGCCCGTGAATGACAGGGCGATTGCATGAAGGATCAGATTGCCAAGCCCAATACTTTAGCGAGATAGTCGGTGTTCCAGCCTGCCTTTAAGCGTTTTCCGGCGATCCCGAGCTTCGTGGTCTTCTCGTTTTTCAGTAGGTTGAGAGCAATTCGACGCAGGATGGCGAAATTTTGCGCAGCTTCGCCTACGCGGATACGGCAATCGTCCTCGCGAAATGCGACGTCCAGAACCCAGTGCATGCAGTTTTCGATGCCCCAGTGTGCCCGTACGGTCTGAGCGAGATGCGCCGCTTTGGCCGGCAGGCTGCTGATGTAGTATCGGCGTTCGACGCTGGTTTTGCCGCTACTGTTTCTGCCAATAATTTCACGCGTCGATTCGATCATGATTAGGCTTTGCAGGCCGGACCAGTGCTGGTTTTGCTGACCGAGCCAGGCGACGTCGTTGGTTACCAAGCAGCGCCGGGTTTCGATCCGTCCGTGATCTTTTTCCGTCTGGCTGTCATCCCAGAACGGGCGATCCAACTTGCCGCTATCTGCGGCATCGAACCACAGCTTGACGGCTTCGGACAGACCGGGCTGGTTGTCCTTCACGCCCAGCACATAGTCGGCGCCGCTTGCGACGATATTGGCCGCGATGTCGTGCTGGCATCCCATCGCGTCAATCGTGATTATGGCGCCTTTGATGTCCAGCGTCGCCAACAGTTCCGGTATCGCCGTGATCTCGTTACTCTTGTCGGCTGTCCGGACCTGTCCCAGCGTCAAACCGCTTGCGCTGCTCCATGCCGACACTAGGTGAATGGCACTCTGCTTGCCATCATGCGAGCCACGTACGCACTTGCCATCGATGGCAATGTGCTGTCCCTTCAGCGAGGGACACATTGAACTCATCCAGCGCACGAAGCATGCCTCGAACTGCGTTGCGTCGAGCAGCGAAAAGACCCGTCCGAAGGTGTCGTGCGAGGCGATGCCATTGGCAAATGGAAGGTGCTGGCGCAACCAGTCGAGCTTCATCTCGCTCCATTCGACAACATTGGTCCAGCTCTCTGCCCCACTGATGACGGCGCAGATCGCGGCCAACAGTAATTCGTCGAGTTGATATGCGCATTGCCGCGCACGCGGATCGCGCAATTCATCGAATGCTTCCACCAACGACATCGGTCCGTTTGCCATTTTCTCGCTCAAATATCGAGAGTAAACGCCATTCTGAGCGAGTTTACAAGCAATACTTGCAACCTTTGCTCATGACAACGAGATCGCCTTCATGCAATTGCCCTGCCGTGAATGAGGATTGGAAATGTGCAAGTATTGCTGGAAAGGCATGGTTTTCATGGCCCGCGCCCCATTTGCGATAAAATCTGGTCTGGCTGGCAAGCCCGCAACGGACAAGTGTCGTATCCCGTTGATGTGAATTATTCTAAAATAAGCGATTAGACTGCCGGGTGGCGCACAATTTGCGCGCTGCCTCACTTTTAAGTATCTATGTCAAACAAATTAACAGCCGACGGCAGCGCCGGCCCGGAATCCTTCGAACAGGCCATGGCCGAACTGGCCCAGCTGGTCGCACAGATGGAAGCCGGACAACTGCCGCTGGAGGCATCCGTCGCCGCTTACGCGCGCGGCTCGGAGCTGGTGCGCTACTGCGCGGCCCAGCTGGAAAAAGTCGAAGCCCAGGTCAAGGTACTCGAGGGCGACATGCTCAAGCCATTCGCCAGCGACAACGGCAGCGAGGGCATGCAATGAGTGCGAGCTTCGACGACTGGATGAAATCGGTGCAGGCCCACGTCGAGGAGGCGCTCGGCGCCTTCCTGCCGCAGCCCGGCGAGGTACCGCACAAGCTGCATGAGGCGATGCGCTACACCACCCTCGGCGGCGGCAAGCGCGTGCGCCCGCTGCTGGTGTTCGCCGCCGGCGACCTGACCGGCGCCGACACGGCTACGCTGGAACGTGCCGCGTCCGCGGTCGAAATGATCCATGTGTACTCGCTGGTCCATGACGACATGCCGTGCATGGACGACGACGTGCTCCGGCGCGGCAAGCCGACCGTGCACGTCAAGTACGACGAAGCGACCGCGCTGCTGGTGGGCGACGCGCTGCAGGCGCAGGCCTTCACGGTTCTGTCCGAAGGCGACGCGGTACCTGCGGCACGCCAGCTCGCCATGGTGCGGGTGCTGGCGCGCGCATCCGGTTCGGCGGGCATGTGCGGCGGGCAGGCGATTGATTTGGACAGCGTCGGCATCAGCCTGAACCTCGAACAGCTCGAGCGCATGCACCAGCTGAAAACCGGCGCGCTGCTGCGTGCATCGGTGGTGCTTGGCGCCTTGGCCGGCAAGGACCTGACGGCGCAGGAAATGGCCGCGCTGGATGCGTATTCGGTGGCGATCGGCCTGGCGTTCCAGGTGGTCGACGACGTGCTCGACGCGACCGCCGACTCGGCGACGCTGGGCAAGACCGCGGGCAAGGATGCGGCGGCCAACAAGCCGACTTATGTATCGATTTTGGGCCTGGAACAATCCAGGGCTTTGGCAGAAAAACTGAGGAACGACGCGCACAAGGCGATCGAACCGTTCGGAGACAAGGCGCGCAGGCTTCGCGAAATCGCGGACCTGATCGTGCAGCGGAAAGCGTAAAGTAAATGAAATTGCTAGACACAATCAACGAGCCGGCCGAACTGCGCAAGCTCCCGCGCGCGCAACTGACGCCGCTGGCGCATGAACTGCGCAGCTTCCTGCTCGATTCCGTATCGAAGACCGGCGGGCACCTGTCGTCCAACCTCGGCACGGTCGAACTGACCATTGCGCTGCACTACGTGTTCAACACGCCGCACGACCGCATCGTGTGGGACGTCGGCCACCAGACCTACTCGCACAAGATCCTCACCGGCCGCCGCGACCAGATGCACACGCTGCGCCAGTTCGGCGGCATATCGGGCTTCCCGCGCCGCATCGAAAGCGAATACGACACCTTCGGTACCGCCCACTCGTCGACCTCGATCTCGGCCGCGCTGGGCATGGCGCAAGCCGCCAAGATCAAGGGCGAACATCGCCATGCGATCGCAGTGATCGGCGACGGCTCGATGACCGCCGGCATGGCGTTCGAAGCGCTGAACAATGCGGGCGTTCAGGAAGACATCAACCTGCTGGTGGTCCTGAACGACAACGACATGTCGATCTCGCCGCCTGTGGGCGCGCTGAACCGCTATCTCGCGCGCCTGATGTCCGGCCAGTTCTATGCAGCTGCGAAGAATGTCGGCAAATCGGTGCTGCCGGGTCCTGTGCTGGAGCTGGCCAAACGCTTCGAAGAGCATGCCAAGGGCATGGTGGTTCCGGCCACGATGTTCGAGGAATTCGGCTTCAACTACATCGGCCCGATCGACGGCCATGACCTCGAATCGCTGATCCCGACGCTGGAAAACATCAAGAAGCTCAAGGGCCCGCAGTTCCTGCACGTGGTGACCAAGAAGGGCCAGGGCTACAAGCTGGCCGAAGCCGAGCCTATCCTGTACCACGGCACCGGCAAGTTCAACCCGAACGAAGGCATCAAGCCTGCGGCCGCGGGCAAGATCACCTACACCGAAGTGTTTGGCAACTGGCTGTGCGACATGGCCGCCGCCGACAAGCGCCTGGTGGGCATCACGCCCGCGATGCGCGAAGGCTCGGGCATGGTGAAGTTCGACCAGCAGTATCCGGACCGCTACTTCGACGTCGGCATCGCCGAGCAGCACTCGGTGACCTTTGGCGCGGGGCTCGCGACCGAAGGACTGAAGCCTGTGGTTGCGATCTACTCGACCTTCCTGCAGCGCGCCTACGACCAGCTGATCCACGATGTCGCACTGCAGAACCTCGACGTGACGTTCGCACTGGACCGCGCGGGCCTGGTGGGCGCCGATGGCGCGACCCACGCCGGCAACTACGACCTGTCATACCTGCGCTGCATCCCGAACATGGTGGTCATGGCCGCGTCGGACGAAAACGAATGCCGCCAGATGCTGACGACGGCTTACCGCTACGAAGGTCCTGCTGCGGTGCGCTATCCGCGCGGCGCCGGCATCGGCGCCGAGATCCAGAAGGAGCTGACCTCGATCGAGATCGGCAAGGGCGAGATCAAGCGCGAAGGTAAGGGCATCGCAATCCTGGCGTTCGGTTCGATGGTGGCGCCAAGCGTGGCCGCCGGCACGGAACTGGGTGCGACGGTCGCCAACATGCGCTTCGTGAAGCCGTTGGACGTCGAACTGGTCAAGCGCCTCGCGGCGGACCACGACTACCTGGTGACGGTGGAAGAGGGCTGCGTGATGGGCGGCGCCGGTGCAGCCGTGGCGGAAGCGCTGGCTGCCGAAGGCATCGTCAAGCCGATCATGATGCTCGGCCTGCCGGACAAGTTCATCGACCATGGCGATCCGGCGGCGCTGCTGGCTGGCGTGGGCTTGGATGCGAAGGGCATTGCGGCTTCGATTCGCCAGCGTTTCGCCGGCGGCGAACCGCGCCTCGTGGTCAACAACACCTGACCTTATAGGCAAAAACGGCGGATGCGCTGCGGTGGAGCAGGGGTTTCGAATCGCGTGCGATTCGCCTGCGTAACGGCATCCGCTTGCAAGCGGATGCTCCCACAGCGATAGCATCCGCCTCTTTTTCGTCCGGACTCCCCCTGTGCTGCATGCTCACCGCTTGATGGAATGCGGCCTAATGACTATCCGCTTCACGAGCGAATTCAGTTCCTTGCTGTGGTAAAGATCCAGACATTTCAATAAACTGAACTTGCTGCTTTGTCCTGGCGCATCACCGACCGGATTCCGATAGTCCTTGCGCAGGAAGTGCTCAACCAGTTGGTCGATTTCATCTGCCCCTTTATCCGCGTCGTACAACGTCCATTCCATTAGCGCGCGCGAGGCACTGGCAGCATCGCCTGCGGCCAATCTCTCGG
>NZ_QYUP01000117.1 GCF_003590855.1 Massilia cavernae | reverse complement strand
CAGGATACGCGGCAACAGCAGGTCGTCGGCGCTGGCGGTCGGCGCGATGGCGAGTGCGGAAAGCGCGAGGGGAAGGCAGCGGAGGCGAAGCGTCATCGTGCGGCTTGTTCTGGGTTGGTGCGGACGAAGGTCAGCGAGCGGACCGCGCCGCCTTCGTTGAGGTTGACGGTGTTGACCTGGTCGGGCAGGAAGTCGGCCAGCACGCCGTGCCGGATCGCGCCTATGCGCGCCAGCGGCGTGGCTTCCGCTTCCTGGTAGATAGTGACGCTCTGGGTGTCGACCGTCATGCCGACCCAGCGCAGCGGCAGCCGGGCCTTGTCCTGGGCCAGCAGCCAGAACTGCTGCTCGACGTACTTGCGCAGGATGGCCTCGTCGTCCGGGTCGTTCAGGTCGAACTGGCGCTGGTACAGGTTGGCCAGCAGCGCCTCGACGTCGTGGGTCATGTAGGTGTGGACGATTTCGGTGCTGCCGCTGCGGACATTGAACGATATGTCGGTGAGGCCGGCGTGGTAGCGGTGCGCTTGCGCCGCCGCGCTGAGGCAGATCAGCGCGGCGGCGGCAAGGTACTTCAGGCGATGCAGGGCGATGGCTTACTCCTCGGCCGGCTTGGCCGCCTTCAACGGCGCGTTAAAGTCCTTCATCATGTCGTCCTGGCCCTTCTTGGTCTTGAACAGCTCCAGGCGGCTAGGCGTGACCTTGCGCGGCCAGGCGTTGTTGGATACGTCGATGTCGGCGGTTTCCCAGTGCGGGTCCTGGGCCAGGCCCACCATAGGCTCGTCGGTGACGATCAGCTTGGTGACCTTCTTCGACGAATACCGCCACACTTCGGCCGGGATGCGCTCGATGTACTTTTTCCCGCTCTTGAGTTCAATCTCCAGCACCAGCGGCGTCACCAGCCCGCCGACGTTGCTGAAGTCGACCAGGTAGAGGTGCTTGCCCTGTGCCAGCAAGGCCTTTTCCCATGGCTCCAGCGATTCCATCGCCTCGTTGTACTTGTTGCGGTCCTTGTTGGTGACCGTGAAGTCGTCGTGTTCGTTGTAGAAGTCCTTCAGCTCGGGATGCGCGTCCACGCGGCGCGGCATGCCCTTGTTGCGCTGGTCGGTGACCGATACCGGTTCTTCCGCGCGGCGCTTGCGCTGCAGCGCCTTTTCGGTTTCCGGGTTCTTCGAACTTACGCCGTACTCGGTGATGCCGGCGACGCTGACGTCGACCGCATCCGTGGTGTAGAACCAGCCGCGCCAGAACCAGTCGAGGTCCGTGCCGGACGCGTCTTCCATGGTGCGGAAGAAGTCGGCCGGAGTAGGGCGCTTGAACTTCCAGCGCTGCGCATACTCGCGGAAGGCGAAATCGAACAGCTCGCGGCCCAGCACCGTCTCGCGCAGCACGTTGAGCGCGGCGGCAGGTTTCGAATAGGCGTTGTTCCCGAACTGGAGCAGCGACTCCGAGTTGGTCATGATCGGCATCTGGTTCTTGCTGCGCATGTAGTCGACGATCGCGCGCGGTTCGCCGCGCGACTGCGGGTAGTTCTCTTCCCACGCCTGCTGCGCCATGTACTGAACGAAGGTGTTCAGGCCTTCGTCCATCCAGGTCCACTGGCGTTCGTCGGAATTGACGATCATCGGGAAGTAGTTGTGGCCCACTTCGTGGATGATCACGCCGATCAGGCCGTACTTGGTGCGCTTCGAGTAAGTCAGCTCGCCGGTCTTCTTGTCCTTGGTCGGGCGCGGGCCGTTAAACGAGATCATCGGGTATTCCATGCCGCCCACCGGGCCGTTGACCGAGATCGCGGCAGGGTAAGGGTAGTCCAGCGAATACTTGTTGTACTGCTCAATGGTGTGGATGATCGCCTGGGTCGAGTACTTCTCCCACAGCGGGTTGCCTTCCTTCGGATAGTAGGACATCGCGATGGTGTCGGTGCCGCCCTTCTTGTAGCCCTGCGCATCCCAGATGAACTTGCGGCTGGTGGCGAACGCGAAGTCGCGCACGTTCCTGGCCTTGTAGTGCCAGGTCTTGGTGCCGCTGGCGCGGTTCTTCTCGGCCGCCTCGGCTTCCTGCTGGGTGACGATGACGACCGGCTTGGCCGAGGTGCGCGCGCGCTCCAGGCGTTCGCGCTGGGCGGCGGTCAGCACCGCACCGGGATTCTGCAGGTCGCCGGTGGAGGCCACGATGTGGTCGGACGGTACCGTCAGCTGCACGTCGTAGTCGCCGAATTCGAGAGTGAACTCGCCGGAACCGAGGAACTGCTTGTGCTGCCAGCCGTAGACGTCGTAGTAGGCCGCCATGCGCGGGAACCAGTGGGCGATCTCGAACAGGTCGTTCTTGTCGTCCTCGAAGTGCTCGTAGCCGGTGCGGCCGCCCATCACCTTCGCCTCGTTGATCTTGTAGCTGAAGTCGATGTTGAACGAGAAGCGCGAACCCGGCTTCATCGGCTGCGGCAGATCGATCCGCATCATGGTCTTGTTGATGGTGTACTTCAGCGGCTGGCCGCTGGACGACTTGACGTTGCCGATCTTGAAGCCGCCCTCGAAGGTGCGCGCTTCCAGGATGCCGCGCATGGCGTCGAACTTCATGCCGTCTTCCTCGCCCTTCGCCTTTGCCCAGGCTTCACGCGAGGCCACGGTGGCCGTGGTGCGCGCGTCGGAACCCGGCAGGAAGATGTTCTGGTCGAGCTGGATCCACAGGTAGTTGAGGGTGTCCGGCGAGTTGTTATGGTAGGTGACGGTTTCGGTCGCGCTGATGCTGCGCCTGGCTTCGTCGAGGCGGGCGCGGATCGTGTAGTCGGCGCGCTGCTGCCAGTAGGCGTGGCCGGGGGCGCCGGCGGCGTTGCGGATGGTGTTCGGGGTAGGCAGCACTTCCTCGAGCTGGCGGAACTTGTCGTCGAAGGGTTCGGCCGCGAACGCGGACATGGCAAGGCACAGCGCCGCAACGCTGATCGGCAAACGTCTCATATTTACCCGGGTTTATTGTTGGAAAAAATTGCAGGTGCATTCTAATCGTATCTTTAGGGCAATTGCTTCCGTGGATTGTAAAAAAAGCTGAAACATGGCGGCAGCCGGCGTTATGATGGACAGAGGAAACGTTTGCAAAGGGCATAACTTCGGATGGACAAGCGACTGAGGCGCACCAAGGGCTACCTGGCCTTCGCCGTCGGCATTTGCCTGACGGTGTGGATCTGCGTGCTGGTGGCCAATTCGCAAGACGCCCGGATCCGCAGCAATTTCCAGCGCGACGCCGACAAGGTGGCCAACGACACCCGTGTGCGGCTGCAAACCTACTTCGACATGCTCATCAGTATCAAGGGCCTGTTCGCCGTCAACGAGACCGTCACCCGCGGTCAGTTCGCCCGCTTCGTGCAGGAGCTGAACCTGGCCGAACGCTACCCTGGTTTCCTGGCGATCCAGTTCGTGCGCCAGGTGCCGGCCGGTGCGCTGCCCGCCTTCACCGACGCCGTGCGGCGCGACAGCTCGCGCCACCCGGGCGGCTATCCCGGGTTCACCGTGCATCCGGCGGTGGACGGGCCCGAGCACCAGGTCATCGAATACGTCGAACCGATGGCCGGCAATGAGAGCACTTTCGGCTTCGATCTTGCGGCACTGCCTGCGCAGCTGGCGGCGGTGCAGGCGGCGCGCGACAGCGGCGGCATCGTCGCCACCGAACCGATCAAGCTTATCCAGGACAAGGGCAGGTCGGCCGGCGCCGGCTTCGTCGCACGCACCCCGGTGTACCGGCCGAACATGCCGCTCGACACGGTGGAGCAGCGCCGCGCCGCCTTCGTCGGCGCGCTGGCGATCGTGTTCAGGATGCAGAACCTGATGGACGAGGTGATCGACCCGGCGCAGTCCGGCCACATGACGGTGAAGGTGATCGATGTCGGCGATGGCGCCGGACGGGTGATGTTCGACAGCGCCATGCCCACGTTCGACATGTTGCCGCGCCTGGGCTGGACCCAGACCATCGACGTGCAGCCCCGTAATTGGGTGATGAGCTTTGGCGCCGTCGCCGGAAGCCGTTACGGCCGCGACGTGACGATTGTGATGCTGGTGGCGATGGCGGGCACCATCATCAGCGCGCTGGTGGCGGCGCTGATCAATGCGTCCGACCGCAGCCGCTCGCTGGCGTCGCGCCTGAAGGTGACGCTCGACCAGCAGCGCGCCAGCCTGGTGGAGGTGGAGAAGCAGAAGGCCAAGGTCGAAGCGGCGCACGGCGACCTGTCGGCGGCGCTTGAGACGTTGAAGCAGGCGCAGAGCAAGCTGATCACGTCGGAGAAGATGGCGTCGCTGGGCGCGCTGGTGGCGGGCATCGCGCACGAACTGAATACCCCGATTGGAAACAGCCTGCTGACGTCCACGGCGCTGTCGGACATGGCGGACGAATTCGAGCGCAAGTACAAGGAGGGTGGACTCAAGCGCTCGGCGCTGGAAGCGCACCTGGCCGACACCAGGATGGCGTGCACGATCATGACCAACTCGCTGCGGCGCGCGGGCGACCTGATTACCTCGTTCAAGCAGGTGGCGGTGGACCAGACCAGCGACAAGCGCCGCCGCTTCGACGTGTGCAAGGTGGTGCACGACACGGTGGCGGCATTTTCGGCCCAGTTCAAGCGCGCCAATTGCGAGGCCAGGGTGGAAGTGTGCGAATTGCTGGAGATGGATTCCTATCCGGGCAGCCTGGGACAGGTGCTGTCGAACCTGATCAACAACGCGCTGCTGCACGCGTTCGAGGGCCGCAGCGAAGGGCGCATCGTGATCGGCGTGCGGCCGGCGGACGGGGACCAGGTGCTGATCGAATTCAGCGACAACGGCGTCGGCATGGCGGCCAGGGTGATCCACCAGGTGTTCGACCCCTTCTTCACGACCAAGATGGGGCAGGGCGGCACCGGGCTGGGGATGAACATCGTCTACAACATCGTCACCGGCATGCTGGGCGGGATCGTGGAACTCGATTCGGAGCCGGGGCAGGGAACGACGGTGACGATCAAGGTGCCGGTGGAGGCGCCGGTGCGGCCTGCACCGACTACTGCCGCGCAAGTCAGTCCGGATGAAACTCTTCGGCAGTCGTAAACAAATCCCAAGTGGCGATGAACAGCGCCGCAATCACCGGCCCGATCACAAAGCCGTTGATCCCGAACAGCGCCATGCCGCCCACCGTCGACAGCAGCACCACGTAGTCCGGCATCTTGGTGTCCTTGCCGACCAGGATGGGGCGCAGGATGTTGTCCACCAGTCCGATCACGATCACGCCGAAGGCGATCAGCACCACGCCTTGCCAGATTGCGCCCGTCACCAGGAAGTAGACCGCGACCGGCGCCCACACCAGCGCCGCGCCGACCGCCGGCAGCAGCGACAGGAAGGCCATCAGCACGCCCCACAGCAGCGGGGCTTCGACGCCAAGGAACCAGAAAATCAGGCCGCCCAATGCCCCTTGCGCGGCCGCGACCAGGATATTGCCTTTGACTGTGGCGCGGATCACGGTGGTGAAGTTGTTAAACAGCCGCTGTTTGTATTTGCGGCTCAAGGGAACCGCCTGCCGGATGCGCGCCGTCAGCGACTGGCCGTCGCGCAGCAGGAAGTACAAGAGGTACAGCATGATGGTCAGGCTGACCAGGAAGTCGAAGGTATTCAGCCCGAGGTTGATGGCGTGCCTTGCCGTCGCCTGGCTGACCTGTGCGGCGACGTCCGCCAATTTCTGCTGCAGCGTCGCCAGGTTGGTCAGGTCGAAACGCTCCAGCAAATTGATCAGCCACTGTGGCAAGGCCTGCACGACCTGCTGGAAGTAAGCGCCGAAGTCGACCTGGCCTGAAGCGAGCCGCTCATAGACCCCTGCCGATTGCCTGATCAACGAAGCGCCGATCAAGGACAGCGGCAGGATCACCATGACCATGATCGACAGCAGCGTGAGCAGCGCGGCAGCATTGGGCTTTTGCCTGGTGCCGAGCAGCAGCCGGCGGTAGAGGGGCGCGAAAAGGATGGCAAGGACGACGCCCCAGAAGATCGCACCGGAGAACGGTGCCAGGACCCAGGCAAATGCGACGGTGACAACCGTCAGGAGGAGTAGAAAGGTTTTTTGCTGGAGGGTGTACTGGTTCATGAAGGGTTGCATTATTTTTCTATCAGGTTTTTAGCAGCCTAATAGTAATCTACCCGGAGCTACGCACGGCCTTCCCTTGTCAGTCCGTGGCAATGAACCCACGCGCAGGGAACTGTGCGTCGCGCTGGATCCAGTTCCTCGGCGAGTACGTGGTGCGCGCGTCCGTCACGTGCAGCGTGTATGCATGGCGTGACACCGGCGAGCGGTTTGGCGCGCTGTAGTGGGGCAGCAGGCCGTGGAAGCACACCAGGCTACCGGCCTTCGCCTCCAGCGGCACCGCCACGCTGTCGTCCGGCCACGGCGTGCTGTCCAACTTTTCCATCCTGATCTCGTCGCCGGTGCGAAGGAAGCGCTCGCGCATCGGGCTGCGGTGGCCGCCCGGTTCCACCCACAGGCAGCCGTTATCCACGGTGGCGTCTTCCAGCGCAAACCAGAACGTCGTCACGCTGATGGGATCGGTATCGAAGAAGGTGGCGTCCTGGTGCCAGCGCACCTCGCCGCCGATGCCCGGCTGCTTGAAGATATACATCGACTGCCATATCTGCGGCTGTTCCAGCCCGAGGCCGCGCGCCACGGCGTCCAGCCCCGGCCCGCGCGAGAAGGCGTCGAACACCGGGTCGAGGTCGTGCATGGCGTGGCCGATCTTGTTGATCGAAAGCGACTTGTCCTGCTTCAGGTGCCCGTTCTCGTCGAAGGCTTCTTCCTCGAAGAAGCAGCGCACCGTGTTATCCGAGCGCAGGAAGTACATGTCGGTGGCGGTTTCCTGGTTCTGCGTGGTGAAGATCGAACGGCTCTCGCCAGGGTCGAAGGCGTCGATGATCTCGGCCGCGCGTGCGCGCAGGCGGGCGATGTCCTCCATGCTCTTGAAGCCGGGGACGACGAGGTAGCCGTCGCGCTGGAATTGTTCGCGCTGGTCGTTGGATAGCATGTTCAGCTCCGGAAGAAAATGGATCAGGCGATCCACGCACCGTCTTTATATACCAGCTCGTCGCCGAGGTACACAGCTTCCGTCACCGCGAAGATATCGATGTGGAAGCGCGCATCCTTGCGCTTGAAACCCGGCTTCGGATACACGCCGTGCTTGGCGCCCAGCGACAGGTGGATGCCGCACATGCGCTCGTAGGTGCCGATGTCGTCGACGCGGCGGTCGATAGTGAAGGCGCGGTTCATGCCGAAGCCAAGCTCGCGCACCCACACTTCGCCTTCCTCGGCGCGGATCATCGCCAGCACCTGTTCGAACTCCGGCGTCGCATCGCGCGTGCCGACCACGCGGCCCGCTTCGATGATCAGGGTCATCGGCACCTCCGGGCGGTTGACCATGTAGGCGGTGTCGCCAAACACATGCACGCGCACTTCGCCGCTGACCGCTTCCAGGTCCTGCGCCTCGGTGAATACTTCGCCGATCGGGAACTGGCCGCCGACGTTGTTCATCTCGCTGTAGTCGCCGATATTCAGCTTGGCCGGCTCGAACGGCGACGCGAACAGCAGCGGCTTCGCCGCGCCGCTGTACACGGCGCCCGAGCTTGCGGTGTCGATTTTCGCCTTCAGCGCGCGCCCTGTGCCGCGGTAGTAGGCAGTGTCGTATGCCAGCGATTCGATGTAGTGCTCGCCCTGCAGGCCTGGCATGCGCGACAGGTGCACGTGTTCGATCACCTTCAGCCCCAGCTTGAACAGCTCGACCCGGATGCGGAATGCTTCGAGCCGGAAATTGGTCGATTGCACCAGCACCACCAGGTCGGACGGCTGCATGCGCCGGAAGGCGGACAGAACTTCTTCCGCCGCTACGGTGTCGAAATCGATGAACTCCGCGCCCGGCAAGTTGCGCCTGTAGCCCTCGGTGAGGGCGCGCGCCAGGTCGGTGCGGGCGTCGTACACCACCAGCGCCGCATGCGCCGGACCGTGCTCCATTGCAACGGTCAGGATGGCGCCGAGATGGGCGGCAGCCGCGTTGACGGCAGTGGCGGGAATCGCGCCGAAGCCTGCTGCGGCGTCGTTGTCGGGGGAAGTCATGTGCAATTCAAGGGGAAAGGAAGCAACCCGCCATTATACGGATTCTATTGCGTAATTCCTGTGCAGAAGCACATTCCGCCTGCCTGCCGGGTAGCGCTTTCTGCGCCGCCAGGCGCGCTAAACAGTACCGGCCAATCAAACCGCCCGGAGTTTGCAGTTGCGCTATGATTTCTTCAGCAACTGCGCCCCCGCGTGGCGGGCACGATTGCGCTCTTACATACATATACTCAGGCGAGCGAGATGTCATATCGATGGGAAACGCCTGCCAGCGTCTGGCTGGAGGACGAGAAAAGTGCGCGCTTCGAGCTGGCGTCGAGCGAAGGGCTGGGTCAGGTCGACTGGCAGGCCCATGCGCGCGGCCGGGTACCCGACTGCGCCGAGCTGCTCGGCGCCTCGCTGCCGCTCACCTGCGACTGTTCGCCGATTTTCCCAGAAGGTTTTGCGTTCTGCCCCAATTGCGGCCGCGCGCTGAAGAAGCCTGCAGCCGATGCAAGCCAGCGGCCTGACTGGTGGGGCCCGTCGGGCGACCAGTTTTTGCCGCGCCATGTGCCGCACGGCCTGCCGGTGACGATGCTGCCGCTGGGCGCCAGCCTGGAACAACGTCTGGCCGCACCTGCCGTCGGTCGGTACGACCTTACGATGCCGGTGCCGCCCAACGCCCACTGCGTGTTCGCCGCCGCTACGTACGGCTTCCCCGTGCAGCGCCTGCTGGCGCTGGCGACAACGCGCAGCGTGCTGCAGTACTGGGACCCGGCCGCGCAGCTGTGGCATGTGATGGTGGCCGAGGAGGGCGCTGCGCCGCTGGCGTTCACCGCGTCGGAACACGCCTGGCTGCCGGCGCTCAATCCGCTGCGCGGCGAAGTGGCGCTGGTGCCCACCGCCTCCGGCCTGCATCGCCTCTGGATCAATCCCGTCAGCGAAACCTACCGCACCGAAGCCGTGTTCGAAGCGCCGCTCGCCAGCAGCCCGGGCGCAATCCGCCGCCATATCTCCTGCCTGTTCGAGGTCGACGGCGAAACGCGGTTGTGGAGCGCGCTGGCCGACGGCGCCGACGTCGACGTCATGCATTGTCCCGGCGCGCCCGGCGCCGGCTGGAGCCGTCCGATCGCTTACGACGACCGCCTGACCTGGCTGCACGAGCATGGGCAGCTTTCATGGCGTCCCGGCGCGCAGCCGCAGTGGCTGGCTTGGCCCCAAGGCTGGACGCCGCGCCTCGAATTCGGAGGCCCGACCCAAAGCCGCGACGGCCGCCTGTGGCTGATCGGGCATGGCGTCGACGGCTACTCCTTCCTCGAACTGGGCACGCCGGCCCCGCAAGCGGAACCGATCAGCGGGGCGCGCCTCGGCTTCGCCAGCCTGCTGTTCCGGCGCGGCCATGCGGTCGTCGGCGAACCGTGGGGACCCGAGCATGTGGAAGACCCGCATGACGACGACACGCTGGTACTGCCGCTGCTGCGCAGCTTCAACAATAACCGCAGCCAGCCGAGCGGGCTGGTACTGCGCTTCCACAAATACACCGGCAGGGCGGAGGATGCGCTGTCGTCGCGCACCATCGCGCGCACCACGGTGGAGTGGATCGGCCGGCGCAACGTGATCCTCGACGACATCGCACGCCTCGCGCGGCCGCTCGAATGCGTGCCCTTCGTGTATGACGCCTGCCTGTGGCTGCACCATCCCGACTGGAACCAGATACGCGGGTGGCGGCTGGAAGCGCTGTCGTGAAACGCCTGCTGACGCAACTGGCCGCCGGCGCAGCGCTGCTGTGTCCCTGCCTGCCCGCGCAGGCTGTGTCGCACGTGTTCCTGGTCCAGAACTCGGGCTGGATGGAGCCGTTCTACGCCGATCCCGCATCGCAGTTCAAGCCGCTCGTCACCGAGCTGGCCGCCGCGGTCACGCAACCGGGCGACCGGATGGTGCTGGCCGCCTTCAACCAAAGCCTGCCCGGCGCGCCGTCGCCCAAGGCACTGATGTCGGCCAGGGTGGCCGAGGGCGCGGTGCGGGCGCAGGTGCGCGACGCGCTGGCCGGCCTGCAGCCGGCGCGCAAGCCTGGCAGCAGCGCGCTGGCCGACACCGACCTTGGCGAAGCGGTGCAGGCGGCGATCGGCACGGCGCTGGGCGGCAAACCCGGCCTGGTGTGGCTGGTGACGAACAACCGCAACAGCCCGCACAACGACCAGGCCACCGCCCGCCGTAATCGCGAGTTCTACCAGTTGATCCACCAGGGCGGCGGCATTGCCGCGGCGCTGGCGTATCCGCTCAAGATGCCGGTCGAGGGAACCCACTTCCGCGCCGATGGGCTGATGCTGTATGTGTTCGCCGTCGGCGAGCAGGGCGCGCGCGAGCTGGACGCCTTGCTGGCCGCGGGCCGCATCGCGCATGTCATTACGGAGCCGCCCGCGCGCCTCAAGCCGCTCGACCGCGCCACAGTGCGGCTGGTGCCGCGCAAGGTGGAAAATGCGCCGGGCGTGTCGTTCTCGATGGCGCCGGACGGCATGCTGCGCGCCGACGTGGCGCCGGACGCGAATGCGCCCGCCGCGAAAATCGGCTGGAACCTGGAAAACACGATGTACCCCTACACCATCGCCAGCGCCACGCTGGCGGCGCGCTCGGTTCTGGGCTTTGATACCCGCGACATCCGGCTCGATGACGCCAGCATCCGCAACCTCGCGCCCGGCCACAGCGAGCCGCTGGCGTCGGTGATGCAGCTGCCCGTGGCGCAGCTGCCGGGCAAGTGGTCGCTCGATGCGATCCGCTCCGCAGGCTCGGCCTTTGTTCTGCCCGGGAGGATCGAGCTCCAGCTGAGCGGCCAGCGGCTCGAATTGTCGCAAACCTTCCGTCGCCGCATGGAGGCCCTGTTCCCCGGCGATCCGCTGCCCGACATTTTCGTCCCGCCGGCGGACATCCGCGGTTCGCGCGCGGTGCTGCCGATCGAGGTACGCGTCCATTACGGCATGGCGCCGCTGGCCGCGCTGATGGGCGGCGCGCTGGCGCTGACGGCAGCCCTGGGCGCTGCGGCATACGCGTACGCCAGGCCGCGCAAGGCCTACCTGACGGTCGACGGCGAGCCGCGCACGATGATGGCGCGCGCCGGCACCACCCAGCCAGTGTATGACAAGGCGGGCGCGCAGTTGGCGCAACTGAAGACCACGATTTTCGGCCACCAGCTGACCGGCCTGCGCGAGGGCGCGCAGGTCAGGCTGGGCCGTTGACCCAAGAGGATCATATGCAGAAGAACGAGAACCGGGGTACGCCGAGCGCCGATCCCGGCTTCAAGCTGCCCGGCGAGGAAGCCGGCCAGCCCGAATCGCTGACAAAGACGCCACCGCCCGGCGACGCCGCCAACGCGCAAATCGAAGTGCAGCCGGTGGCGGGCGCGCCCGTCACCGACACCTCGACGCGCGACCTGGCGATCGGCGCTGCGGTGTTCCTGGTGCTGCTGGTAGTGTACTTCTTCGCCCGTAACGCCTACGTGCACCATCTGGTGGTGCGCAGGGTAGCGCCGTCGTCTGCCTGCAGCGCGGGCTGGCTGATGTTCGTCGGACTGGGCTTCCTGAGCGCAGCCGCGGTCCTCGCCATCATCAACGCCAGCAAATTCCTCACCTTCGCGGTCACCGCTCCCCTGGTCGCGGTCGGGCTGATCGCACTGGTCGCCGCGGTCTTCGTTGGCCGCCGCTGAACCTGACACTGAAAGAACCGACATGGCAGATTTTCCAAGCACTGACAAGAAGGCCGAGCTGAAGGTCGACCTGCGGCCGACACTCTTCATCGGCGCGGGCGGCACCGGCATGGAAGTGATGCTGCGCATACGGCGCCGCATCCTCTCCGCAGTGTGGAGCAAGCAGGACCCCACGCGGGTCGAGTCGATCAGCCAGTTTCCGGTGGCGCGCTTCCTGCACTTCGACCTCGATAGCAGCGCCGTCATTGACGAAGGCAAGTCCCAGCGCACCGACCCGTGGTACGAACTGGTCAAGCTCACCGACGAGGAACGCCTGGTCGAACCGATCGACCTGCCGCAATACCACGAGTCGGACGACAGCCTGGCGCGCTTTCCGCTGATCGAAAGCTGGATGCCGCTGCGTCCGAAGAAACTGCGCTCGCTCGGCATCGACCCGTCCAAGGGCGCAGGCCAGATCCGCGCGGTGGCGCGGCTTTACCTGTTCGACAAATACGCCAAGCTGCGCGGCCGCATCAAGGGCGCGCTCAATTTCCTGAGCAGTAACGCGGGCAACGAGCGCAAGGAAAACTACCAGCGCCTCGGCCTCCAGGTCGACACGTCAAAATTCCGCATCGTCGTCATCGGATCCTGCGCCGGCGGCACTGGCGCCGGCACCGCGCTCGACCTGGGCTGGATCGCCAAGGCCATCGCGCGCCAGGAAGTGTCGGACAGCCAGGTCGACCTGGTGATGTTCCTGCCGTCCGGCTTCGCCAAGGCCAACAAGGAGCGCACCGAGGCCAATGCCTACGCCACCCTGATGGAGCTGGAAACCGCGATGCGCGACATGAATGCGCAGGTGCGCTGGGCCGATCCCGACAGCCTGGTGGGCAAGGGCGCGCCGTTCGATGACGTCTATTTTGTCGACACCGCCAACATGGCAAACAAGGCCACCGGCGACATCAAGGACATCTACCAGATGGTGGCCGACACGCTGTTCGAGGACTTCGCCTCGGCCGATTTCGCCAACCGCAAGCGCTCTGTGGCGGTCAACCAGCAGCAGCACAAGCTGGGGCCGTACAACCCGCGCGTGCCGGAGCAGCGCTTCGGCGACATGCGGCTGTCGTATTCCAAGGTGTACTCGGCCTTCGGCCAGTCGGTGCTCGACACCCAGCAAAGCCTGCGCGACGATATCCGCGCGTACGAGCTGGCGGGATTGATGGTCAAGGCCTTCTTCGGGCTGGCGGGCCGCGACGGGGCCGCAGCGCGCCGCGCCGGCGACCAGGAACGCGACACCTTCATGCGCGACCAGCTGGCCATGGGCGAGCGCGCCTTCACCGAGTTCCCCGACTTTAAGAAGGGCACGGTGGACGTCACGCCGTTCCAGGAGTACGCGCTTACCAGCGAGCTGTTGACGGGCAAGGACCAGCGCTCGCTGCTGGAGCGGGTGGAAAGCAAGGTCCAGCTCGAGATCGACCGCATCATGGCGTCGTACGAGATCAAGGTATGGCGCGAAAAGGTGGCCGAGCTGCTGCCGAACCTGGAGCGCGACGCGATCCGCGAAGCCGGCGCGACCGCCGAGACCAGCGAAGACCGCATCAAGCGCCACACGCTGGAGCTTACGTCACGCCTGAAGGACCGCGCGCGCGGCCAGTTGTACGCGCTGCTGGACGACCGCAGGCAGGGCGGGCTGGAATTCGTGCTGTCGCTGCTGGAACAGGTCAAGGCGAGGCTGCTGCAGCGCGACCTGGTCAACGCCGAGCGCAATGCGCGCCGCTACCGCGAGGTGCGCGACGCGCTGCGCACGCGCCAGGTCGAGGAATCGCTGGGCAACCTGTCGCAGGCTGCGTCGCGGCTGATCGGCAAGGAGGCGCAGGCGCGCGAAGTGATGGGCCACCTCAAGCGCGACATCGCCGACTACCTGCGCTTCCACTTGCTGGCGACGGCCAGCGAGCAGTCGACTGAAGTCATGCGCAATATGTCGGCCTGGCTGGGCGATCCGCAGGCCACCGACGAACGCGGGCAGGCCGAGTGGAGCGGCATCGCCGGCGAATTCCAGGAAGGGCGGCGCGCCGTGCAGGCCATGCTGGGCGCGGTCGACCGCCGCATCGAGCAGCTGCGCGCCGACGCCCAGCACGAACATGCCACCTGCATCAAGCTTGCCGGCGACCTGCATCCCGACCCGGTCGCGCTGTCCGGCGACGCCAGCGCATGGAGCGAGGAAGTGCTGCTCGAACTCGGCGGCTCGGCGCGCCTGTTCCCGCAGCTGCACGACGACAAGCTGCGTTCCAGCCTGCTGCTCAAGCTGTTCCGGCGCGCCCAGACCCAGCTCTCGCGCGAACAGGTGGGTGAAGCGGCGCCGGGCGATCCGCTGCTCGAACGCCTGTCCGCCATGTCGCCGCAGGAGCGCCACCGCATCTTCAGCGAATGGATTCGCAGCGCGATGCCGTGGATTAGCGCGCGTTTCTCGGCCGAGTTCACGCCGCGCGCCGACCAGTTCAAGTGCTTCATCGGCGTGGGCGACGTCAACGCATGGCGGCGCATGGAAGCGGAGATCAAGGCGGCGGTGCCGTCCGGCTTCTTCCACGGCGACCTGGTCTCGGTGGTCAATACCGGCATCGGGGGCAAGGCGGTCTGCTACATCGAGCTGTCCGGCTACCCGATGACGGTGCTGCGCGGGCTGCCGACCTGGCGTACTTCGTATCAGATCGAGAATCCGAAGATACCGACCCACCTGCATTTCGACTCCACCCGCTTCAGGCATCCGATTTCGCCGTCGATGGATGAACTGAACCGGCTGGCCGACGACTACGAGTGGTTCATGCAGGCCAACGCGCTTGGCGTCATCCGGCGCAAGCCCGACCTGGGCGACCGCGAAGCCTCGTTCCAGCCGCGCGGGCAATACCTGTTCGAGGTCGAGCCGGGATCGGGCGAATGGCTGCAGATCGGGAATGAATTCGCGGTGCGCTCCAACGGGCTGCCGGCCTACTACCGCGAACAGGTCATCGACGCGGTGCGCCAGCGGCTGTCGCGCATGGGGCCGCACCAGCTGCTGCTGCTTGCGGCGCTGATGCGCCACTACCAGCAGCGCGTGTACGAGCCGCGGCTGGAAGTCGACGAGACCGGCGCCCAGCTGCCGGCGCCCTCGCTGCCGACCATCACCGCGCGCCGGCTGTACGAAGAATGGTTCAAGCGCGCGCGTGCGCTGGACCCGGCGCTGGCTGCCGATCATGTCGACGCTGCATCGGCCAGCATCGCCGGATGGACCGAACAGGTGGCGGGATCGCACGCCGACGCCTACTCGTGGGAGGTCGAGCGTCCGGTCGACAAGCGCGTCATGCGCGCCGATTACCTGGCCAGCGAGGCGGCCGCTGCAAAGGCGCTGGCACGCGAGGCCGAGGGCGGCGCGACTGCGCAATCCGGGACGCGCTTCAAGCTGTTCCTGAATGGTGCGCAGGCCGGGCCGTTTACGCCGGGCGAGATCGGACAGCGCATCGCGCGCGGCGAGGTGGGCGACTCCACGAAAGTGTGGAACATGGCGTGGAATCCAAAGGCCGACAAGTGGAAGACCGCCGGCCAGGTGCCCGAGCTGGCGGCGCTGTTCGGCAGCGTGATCCCCGACCCTGACGACGACATACCCGATCCGGACTGAGGCCCCAACACGTGCAAGAGCAACAGTACCGATGCATCCATGCCGCCTGCGCGCGTACCTTCCCGCACCCGGTGAATTTCTGTCCCTGGTGCGGCACCGGGCAGCACGCGGGCGTCGATAATCCGGGACATGCCCGTCCGGGACATACCCGTCCGGGGCATGCGCCAAAGCCGGTGCAAACGGCGCCTGCGGCGCCGCACATGGCGGCATCCAGCCAGGCCGTGCCACCGCAGGCCGCGGCTGCAGCGCCGCCGGGCCGTTCCGCACCGCCTGCCGGCGGGTCTGCAAGACCGGCCAGGCGTCCGGTCAGGCTGCGCTGGTGGCTTGGGCTGCTGGCGATCGTGTTCGGCGCGTGGTTCCTTGACCGGCCCAGGAAGATCGAAGCGCGCGTCGACCGCGCGATTGCGCTTGGCGCGGAATGCAAGCTGGGCGAAGCCCAGGGCGAGCTGATTGCGCTGCGCGGCGGCGGCGCCACGGCCGAACAGCTGCAGCGTTTGCAGCAGTCGCTCAACGAATCCTCGGTCGAATGCGAACGCAAGGAGCAGCGTGCCAAGGCATGGCGCACCACGGTCGACGCCGTAGGCAGCGCGCTCGGCAAGGACAGCATCGCGTGGGCGCGGGAGCGCCTGCAATCCTTCGTGCGCAAGTGGGGAGAGGACGGCGAAACCCGGCGCGTCGACGCCGAGATCGCGGCGGCACGTGATCGCCAGAAGGCCGAGGCCGCCCAAGTCGACAAGGAGCGCAGCGACTGCATGGCGAAGGGCGGGACGTGGATCGGCAACAGCTGCTGGTCGGGTGTTGATTAAAAAATAATTTTGAAAATATTGCCACTTGATCTACTATTATGGCTCGCAAACGGAGAGCTTTCGAGTATGTTCAAAATTCTTGTTCCGGTACTGATGGCGGCAAGCATGGCGTCCGCGGCGGCATCCAGCTTCGACTGCGTGCCGCCCGAACTGCCCGAACGTTCGATCTCCAACGAAAGTGTGCGGCGTGTGCAGAAGAAGATCAAGGTGTGGCACCGCTGCTATGCCAGCCACCTGGTGAACGGGCACGCCTCGCCGGACGCGGAAAAGCTGAACCTTGAAGTCGACCTCAGCGTGCGCAAATGGCTGGAGAACACGCGCGTCTGTTCGCGCAACCGCGCCGATATCCTTGCCAGCATCGAGCGCGACCGCCGCACCTTCCTGCGCGAATCCCCCGCACCCAGCAAATCCTCCGCTAACTGCTTTCCAAAGCTCTCTTTAGCAAAGATCGGGGTCAACGTGACCCGGTCCGTCCCCGATCCAGCTACAACATCAGGCGGACGACGCCATTTTGAGTTCAGGTGTATGCTAAAGGGCAATAGATTAGATGGAGCAGATGATGAATACCACCCTTGCCGCCAGGGCCTTGCTGGTCGCGGCGCTAATTGCCAGCGTGGCGGCCTGCAACCGCCGCGATGAAGAAATGGGACCGGCGCAGAAGGCCGGCGCCGCCATCGACGAGGCCAGCGACAAGGTCGCGCGCAAGCTGGAGGAGAACCTGGAAAAGGCCGACAAGGCAGGCCAGGAGGTAGCCGATGCCGCCCGTGCCACCGGCGACAAGATCGAGGACGCTACCCGCGACGCCAGCCGCGGACTGGACGAAACTACCAACAAGGTGGGCAAGAAGGTCGAACGCGCGGGCGAGAAGATCCAGGACGCGGCGCGTCCCGACTAACTTGCCGCTTCCGCGGCGCGCGCGTCCGCCGCTTCGTGCTGCCACTTCGCCGGTCGCGCATGCGTGTCGTCGCCCAGCACGACCTTCATGTCGACGAAGCCGCCGCGCCAGGTCCGTTCGAGGTCCTGTTCGATCGCTTCCATCGAGGTCTGCTCGAAGTTGGCGAAGCCGTGCACGCCGTAGGCGCGGTTGCGGCCGTGAGCCTTGGCCAGGTACAGCGCCATGTCGACCAGGTTGACCGCCCGTTCCCAAGGAAGTGGGTCGCGTGCGGGTATGAGCGGGAAGGGCGCGTAGCCTACCGATACGCTGACCGACAGCCTGGCGCCCTGGTAGTCGATCCGCTGCTCCGAAATGCCCTCCAGCAGGCGGCGCGCGATGTCGTCGATGCCGCTGCGCGGGATCGCAGGCAGGAAGGCGAGGAATTCTTCGCCGCCCCAGCGCACGATCATGTCCGTCTCGCGCAGGATCTCCCTCAAATTATCCGAAATCATCTTCAGCACCGCGTCGCCGGCCGCATGGCCGTGGCCGTCGTTGACGTGCTTGAAGTGGTCGACGTCGAGCAGGAACAGCGCGCCGACGATTTCCTCGCCCGAGGTGCCGGCGCCGCGCTGCTCGATCTGCAGGTGGCCGCGCATGAATTCCTGGAAGTGGCGGCGGTTGTACAAGCCGGTCAGCGGGTCGCGCGAACTCTGCTGCTTCAGTTCGAGGTTCTTTACCTCCAGCTGCGCATTCGCCTCGCGCACCTTGCGATATAGCGCGTAGACGATCATCGAACCCATCGCGAACACCAGCATCAGCAGCCACCACACGCGCTGCTGCAGCCTGCGGTTGTCGATTTCGGTCGACTTGACCTGATTGTCGCGTCGCAGCAGTTCGATCTGGCGCTGCTTCGTCTCAGCGTCGTATTTTTCCTGCAGTTCGAGCATCGCCTTCTGGCGCCGCTTCTCGAACAGTTCGTCCGACAGCGCGCGCTCGCGGTGGTAGGCCTTGACCGCGCCGGCCAAGTCGCCCGCGCGTTCCAGCGCTTCGCCATATTCGGCCAGCACCGCCTGCAGTTCCGGCTTGTCGCCCGACTGCTCGTATACCGCAAGGCCGGCTTCGAATTCGCGTTTGCCCTCGGCCAGCTTGCCGCGTCCGAGGTAGGCCTGGCCCAGGTTGACGCGCGCGGTCGCTTCGTTGCCGGCGTCGTGAAGCCGCCGCGCCGCCGCAATCGCCTGCAGCGCGTAGCTCGCGGTGCTCGCGTAGTCGCCTTTTTTTAGGTAGCTGTCCGACAGGTCGACCAGCGAGCCGACGATCATCGATTCGGCGCCGATGCTGCGTTCCAGCGCATGCGCTTCGAGCAGTGCCTTCAGGCCGCGGTCGTACTGGCCGGATTCCACCGACAGCCCGTACTCGGCGTTCTTCAGCATCGCCATCCGGCCCGGCGAGTTGATCGACGCGGCCACGGTGAACGCCTCGTCCAGCGTTTCGAAGCCCTTGTCGAATTCCTTCAGCCGGCCGTAATGGATGGCCAGCGCGTTGAGCGCCATGACCATTTGGGTCGGCTTGCCGTAGGCGCGCGCCAGCGCCACGGCTTCCTGCAGTTTCTTCAGCGCCGCGGGCAGGTTGCCTTCCTCGCTGTACGAGTGTCCGGAGGTGATGGTGGCCTGCACCCGCAGCGCCATGTTGTCGGTGGTGTTCGCGATGCGCTCGGCTTCCCACGCCAGCCGGTGCGACTCGGCCAGCTTGTTGACCGCGAATTCGTAATAGGCCTTCGCCAGCAGGCCCTTGGCGATCAGGACCTTGTCCTGGTGCTGGCGCCCGAGCGCCAGCAGTTCTTCGGCCAACCGGCCGGAGTCGGCCTTCTGGCCCAGAATGCGGCGCGATACCGCCAGCAGGTAGAGGAACTCACCCTTGGTGCGCGGCGGTGCGGCGCGCGCCTGCGGTTCGAGCTGAACCAGCTGGAGGATGGCTTTTTCGGGGACGAAGCGGACGACGGCGCGGATCTCGGCGAGGCGGCGGTCAAGCTCCGGATGCTGGGCGAAGGCGAACGAGGACACCAGGCACAGCGAAGCCAGTAGCGCGCCGCGGATGCGGCCAGGCGGTGTATCGCGAGATCCTGCCAACGTGTGGTCCCCTCTGTAAATACGCCCCGTTCAGGGACTTTGCCGGGTAATTATATTCGTGTTGCAAACAGGGAAAATCATCCGGAGATAACATTTTCTTGAAAAATGCACAGCAATATTGTTCTCTTATTAACTTCGGAAGTATGATCAACGTCCCCGCGGCTGGGCCCAGCGCTGGCGCAGGTCATCCTGCGTTTCGGTCCGTTCGTCACATCGCGGGTGCCGCAGGCCGGCGCCTCGTCTACAGTCACTGCGGGCCACTAACGAATTCACGGGGAAGTCATGCTTGAGCTGCGCAACGTTGTGAAAAAATTCGGCAAGGATGTCCTTGCCGTGGATGATGTCACGCTGTCGCTGGCCAGCGGCGTGGTCGGCTTGATCGGCCATAACGGCGCGGGCAAGACCACGCTGATGCAGATGATCGCCACGCTGACCCGGCCCACCGGCGGCCAGATCCTGTTCAAGGGCGAGGACATCGCGCGCAAGCCCGACCTGATCCGGCGCCGTCTCGGCTTCCTGCCGCAGGACTTCGGCGTGTACCCGAACTTGAGCGCGCTCAAGTTCATCAGAATTGCTCCGAGAAACCCTGTACTTCAGGGCAGGGAGTGAAAGGAGCCGGGCGCGAAACGCCCGCAGCCGTCCAAGTGAAAAAATGTTTTGAACTTTGGTGTTGGTCCACGGTCAAACTCAATAAGTGCTTCAGTATGCGATTACGCGCTGGGGCATGATTTACTAGTACCGCTTTTTCCAATCCGCAGTCGCATTAGGCGAGGTCGAGAGATATCCTGCGGATTGAATAAGAAGCTGGGCTCTTTCAGTCCGGCTTCCGTCTGGGACATCAGACGCCAGCAGTGGGAATCCCATTTCGTTCACGAAGGGGAGGATGTCAAGCAGTATTTCGCGGCGCTCAAGGGCGTGCGCGACCCGGCGCGCATACGCCGCCTGCTCGAACTGGTCAACCTGCACGACCAGGCCGGGCGTCCCGCTGCCTCGTTCTCGGGCGGGATGCGGGGCCGCCTCGGCATTGCCCAGGCGCTGCTGAACGACCCTGACATCCTGGTCGTCGACGAGCCCACCGCCGGCCTCGATTCGGAGGAGCGGCTGCGCTTCCGCAACCTGCTGGGCGAACTTGGTTTCGACAAGCTGGTGATTATGTCGACCCACATTGTGTCGGACGTGGAAAGCATCGCCGGCCAGCTGGCGATCATGCGCGAGGGCCGCCTGGTGGCTTGCGACACGCCCGATGCGATGCTGGCCGGCGCGCTGCGCGAACGCGTGCATGTGCTGCATGCCCAGCGCAACGGCGACCGGGTCGCGCTGCGTATCGCCCATCCGGCCCAGCCCTGCGAGGGCGCCCACCTGGCCGAGCCAAGCCTCGAGGAGGCGCTGATGACCCAGCGCTACGCGCTGCGCAGGGAGGCCGCATGACCTGGCATGTGATCCGCACGCTGGCCCTTTCCGAAGCAAAGCTGCGCATACGCCGCCTGTCGACCATCGTCGCGGTGCTGGCGGTGGCGGCGCTGGCGTGGGCGATGCTGTCCGACCCGGCCAGTGGCACGGCGATGCTGACCGCCGGCGATGCGCGCGTGCTGTATACCAGTTCGGCGCTGGCGCTGGGCAGCGCTACGCTGGCCGGCCTGGTGTTCGCGCTGGGTGGCTTCTACCTGGTGCGCGGGCGCATCGGCGAAGACCTGCGCAGCGGCGCCGGCGGCGTCATTGGCGCCACCCCGGTCGGCAACGTGCTGTTCCTGGCCGGCCGCTGGGTCGGCGCCGTCGCCTACCTGGGCGCGCTGCTGCTGGGCTTCCTGTGCACCATGCTGGTACTGCATGCGCTGCGCGGCGACGGTCCGATCGAGCTGGTGCCTTACCTGCAGGCCTACGGCCTGCTGCTGGTGCCGATGATCTTCTTCTGCGCCGCCTGCGCCATCCTGTTCGATTCGCGAGCGCCGCTGATGGGCAAGCGCGGCGACGTGCTGTACTTCTTCATCTGGGTGGCGCAAATGTCGCGGCCTGCCTCGGCGCCGGCGTGGTGGCGGCGCTGGCCGGCTACTGGTGGAACCGGCGCGGGTGATGCGGGGGACACCGTAGCGAATCGGCGACGGACTTCCGGCAGATGAAGGTATAATTTCCTTCAAAAATGATTCGGGCCTCCGGCCCGCGTCGCCGTTACGGTCGTCGGTTGTCTCCACTTGGAGTTATATGCGTCCATCCCGGAAGTGCACCGCGCTGACGCTCGCCGTTGCCGCCACATCGATCGCGTTCGTAGCCGGGGCGCGCGCCGACGACACCGACCTGCCGTCGTTCTCGCTGGAGCAGCTCAGCGACGTAGTCGTCACTTCCGTATCGCGCCAGCATCGCCAAGCTCGCCCCGAACCTCGAGTTCGCGCTGATCGGCAAGAACCTGCTGCATGCCACCCACGTCGAATTCGGGAGCCCGGGCGGGCGCAGCGTGTTCGAGCGCGCCGCGCTGGCCAAGCTGGTCAACCGTTTCTGAGCCTGCCATGCGCCGGTCCCTCAGCCCGGTGGTAATCCTCAGGCGGCTGTGCGCATGTGCCGCCGTGCTCGCGGTATTTGCGTGGAGCACCCCAATAGCCACCGGCGCCGACGTCGGCACCGAGCGCGGCATCAAGGCCGCGTTCGTGGCCAAGTTCATCGGCTATGTCGATTTCCCGGCCACGGCCGAGCCGGTCGCCGGCCCGCTGGTCATCGGCGTGGTCGGGGCTGACGACATCGCCGCCGAACTCGCGCGCATCGTCGCCACCCGCGGCGGCGCCGTCCGCCCGGTCACCGTCAAGAGGATGGATGCGGACGATCCCCTGGAAGACGTCGACGTGCTGTTCGTCGGCCTGTCCGAGGCCGAACGCGCCGAGCGACTGCTGCGCGCGGCCGCCACGCAGGGCATCCTGACCATCACCGAATTCGACGGCGCCCTGCGCCAGGGCAGCGTCATCAATTTCCGCATCGTCAACGAGCGCGTGCGCTTCGAAGTGTCGCTAGGTGCGGCCGAAAGGGCCAACCTGAAGCTCAGTTCGCGCCTGCTGTCGGTCGCGTACCATGTGCAGCGGGAGACGCCGTGAAATTCCTGTATCCAGTTCGATCGACCAGATCAACGAGGTGCTGGCGGCGGTGAAAGCTTCGGCAAGGGCTTGATCAACGCGCGCCGGCACGCCGGCGGCCCTTAAACCGCCAGCTGCTGCAGCAGGTACAGGCGCTGGTACAAGCCGCCGTCGATCCGCATCAATTCATCGTGGCTGCCGCTTTCCGAAATGCGGCCATGGTTCAACACCACGATCCGGTCCGCGTCGCGGATGGTCGAGAGCCGGTGCGCGATGGCGATGATGGTCACCTGTCCGCGCAGTTCATTCAGCGCCACCTGCACGATCTGCTCGGTCTGGCTGTCGATGTGCGAGGTCGCTTCGTCCAGCAGCAGGATGCGCGGTTTGCCCGCCAACGCACGCGCAATCGCGATCAGCTGTTTCTGCCCGGTCGATAGCCTGCCACCCGCTTCTCCCAGCGACGTCTCGTAGCCTTGCTCCAGGTCCGTGATGAAATCGTGCGCGTGCGCCGCGCGCGCCGCCGCCTCGATCTCGTGCTGCGGCAGGCCGCGTCCCATGTCGATGTTCTCGCGCGCGGATGCGGCCAGCAGGAACGGATCCTGCGGTACCAGCCCGACGTCGGCGCGGAAGTGCTCGTTGTCGATGCTGTCCAACGCCTGGCCGTTGATTTCGATGCTGCCCTGCGGGCTTGAATAGTAGCGCAGCATCAGCGACAGCAGCGTCGACTTGCCGCTGCCGGTATGGCCGACGATGCCGACGAAGTCGCCCTGGCCGATGTCGAGCGACAGGTCGTGCAGCACCTGCTGGCCGGGCGAGTAGCCGAACGAGAGCTTCCTGTGATGCGGCACTGCCGGGTGCCTGGTGGGGCCTGGCGGGCGGCCGGCGGCGCTGCGGCCGGTGCATGCTCCGGGCGGGGCCCGGCTCGTCCAGCAGCGCCTTCACGCGCGCGCTCGCCACCACCGCCTGCTGCAGCCCGCTGAACTGCATCGTGATCTGGATCAGCGGCTCCACCACGCGCGCGATATAGCTGATGAAGGCGTACAGCACGCCCACTTCGACCGCATCGAGCTGGCGTTGGCCGAAGCTGAAGATCACCACCGCCAGCAGCACCACATTGAGCAGGTCGAGCGCTGGACGCAGCAGGAAGGCATTGGCGCGCAGCTCGGCCAGGCGGGCGGTGTAGTGGTCGTGGTTGGTGGCGCCGAACCTTGCGGCGAAGCGCGCCTCGGCGTTGTTGGCCTGCAGGACGCTCATGCCGCCGATCGATTCGGCCATCTGGCCGTTGATGTCGCTGCGCAGGGCGCGCGCACGGGTGACGGCGGGCGCGGACAGGCGCTGGTACAGCCACACGATGCCTAGCACCGCCGGCAGCAGGGCCAGCACGATCAGCATCAGGCGCCAGTCCAGCCATGCCATCGCGACGATGGTCCCGACCAGCACGATGCTGCTGTCGAGGATCGCGAACAGCACCTGGATGTACAGGTTCTTGACCGCCTCGGTGTCGTTGGTGACGCGGCTGATCAGCTGCCCGGTGATGGCGCGGTCGAAGAAGGCCATCGGCAGCCGCAGTACGTGGCTGAACACCCATTCGCGCAGGCGCTGCACCGAGCGCATGGCCAGTCCGGACAGGCGCACCAGCTGCAGGTAGCGCAGGCCGGTGGCGATCCAGCCGGTCACCAGCATCCCGCCAGCAGCAGCGCCATGCGCGGCAGGTCGAGTTCGCGCGGCAGCAGGTGTTCGTCGATCAGGGCCTTGCCCAGGATCGGGCCAAGCACTTCCAGCCCTGCGGCGATCACCAGCCAGAAGGTGGCCCAGCCAAGGTGGCGGCGGTCGGGACGCGCGGCCAGCCGCAGCAGGGTGACGGCCTGGCGCGCCTCGGCGCGCATGTCTTTCGGTTTCGGGTCAGGTCGCATCGAGGCTGGCTTCCAGTTGCTGGTAGCGCCACTGGCTGGCGTACCAGCCGTCCTGCGCGAGCAGGCTCTCGTGGTTGCCTTCCTCGGTGACGCGGCCGTCGCGCAGCACCACGATGTGGTCGGCATTGACCACGCCGACAGGCGGTGGCTGGCGATGACGACGCTGCGCTCCGGCCGTTCGGCCCGCAGTTCGGCCAGGTGCTCGAGGATGCGGGTCTCGGTGCCGGTGTCGACCGCCGACAGGGCGTCGTCGAGCAGCAGCAGGGTGCTGTCGGCCAGCAGCGAACGGGCAATGGCCACGCGCTGGCGCTGTCCGCCCGACAGCGTGATGCCGCGCTCGCCCACCGGCGTGTCGTAGCCGTGCGGGAAGCGCAGGATATCGTCGTGGATGTCGGCCATGCGCGCCGCGTGCTCGATCTCGGCGCGCGAGGCGCCGGGCCGGGCCAGCGCGATGTTCTCGGCCAGGGTGGCGGAGAACAGGAAGGACTCCTGCGGCACCCAGCTGATTGCCGCGCGCAAGGTCGCCAGCGTGTATTCGGACAGTTCGTGCCCGCCCCATTCGGCCGTGCCGTGCTGCGGCGTGGCCTGGCGCAGCAGCACGCGCAGCAGGGTGGATTTGCCGGAGCCGGTAGGGCCGACTAGCCCCAGCGTCTGGCCAGGCCTGAGCGCGACCGACACGCCTGACAGCGCCTTGCCATTCTGGCCGTCGTAGGCATAGCTGACGCCGCGCAGCGACAGCATGCCGGGCACGAGTTTCGCCAGCGTGCCGTGGTCGTCCACCGTCAGCGGCGCGTCCAGCAGCGGCTGCAGGCGCGCCAGGGCGGCACGTCCCCGTTCGATCAGGGACAGGACCCAGCCGGCCGCGAACATCGGCCAGATCAGCTGGCCCAGGTACATGGTGAAGGCGGTCAGCGCACCGATGGTGAGCATGTCGTGCCATACCAGGTAGCCGCCCACGCCCAGGGTCAGCGCGCTGGCGGTGGCCAGGGTCAGGCCGACCGCCGGTTCATAGGCGGCTTCCCATTTTTGCGCGGCCAGGCTGGCTTCGGACGCGCGCGCGGCCAGTTCGCCGAACTGCTTTGCGTTGCGCTGTTCCAGCCCCAGCGCGCGCACTGTGCGCACGCCCGACAGCGATTCCTGCACATGGTCGTTGAGCGCGGCGAAGCGTTCGAGCGAATCGGTGGCGGCGACGTGGATGTGGCTCGAGATGCGCCAGAACGCCAGCGCCATCAGCGGGAACGGCAGCAGCGCGACCAGCGCCAGGCGCCAGTCGACGCCGAGCGTCATCACGCCCAGCACCATGACCAGGGTCAGGGTGCCGTCGAAGCCGGCCAGCGTCGCTTCGCCGGCGGCCATCTCGATGGCGTCGATGTCGTTGGTGGCCAGCGCCATCAGGTCGCCGGTGCGCTGCTTCTGGTAGAACGCCGGGCCCTGGGCCGTCAGGCGCGCGTACAGGCGGGTGCGCAGTTCGACGCCAAGCTGGTAGGCGGCTGAGAACAGCCTCAGGCGCCATGCCACGCGCAGCGCATAGATCGCCAGGCCCATGCCCAGCAACTGCGCCAGCCCGAGGAGAAGCTCGCCGCCGTCCAGCCGATGCGCGGCCATGCCGTCGATCATCGAGCCGATCTTGCGCGGTATCAGGACGGTAAACAGGGCGACCCCGAACAGCATCGCGCCGGACGACGCGTAGGAACGCCAATGACGGCGCACGAAGCTGCCGATCAGCCTTGATAATGTCATGAAAAATCCCTGCGAGACAGGCCCGTAAACGCATTGACGGGCCGAAGCCCGTCAATGTACACCGTTTGCGAAGCGGGCGCAGGGGACGCCCGCGAGGGTCAGCGCTTTTTGCCGCGCTTCGGCGTCAGCAGGTCCTGGTGGAACACGGCCGGCGGCAGGGTCGCTTCGACCGGCTTCAGGTGCGGCAGGATCTGGTGGGCGGTGTCTTCGAGCAGCGCGGCGGCCGATGGTGCGACGTCGAGCGCGGGGCCCGCGACCTTGCCGGCCGCGCGGGCGATCGGCTTTTCGGCCGCTGCCGGTCCTGGCGCGGTTCCCTGCTTTACTGCCACCACAGGCTTCTTGCTTGCCTTGACCGGGCGCGCTTCTTCGGCTGCTGCAACCGGCGCTTCTTCGGCAGGTGCTTCTTCGACAGGCGTATCTTCGACAGGCGCCGCATCGACGGGAGCCGTTTCAACGGGAGCGGCTACTGGCGCCTGCGCGGCAGGCGTCGCGAACAAGGCCGACTGTACGGCCGATTGCGCGGCCTGCGGCGGCACGGTGGCCAGCGCTACCGGCAGCGCGGCACGCGCGGCAGGCTTCAGCAGGCCGGCCTGCACGTCGCTGACGATGCTGAACAATTCGCGGCCATAATGCATGACCTTGTCGATATCCTGGGGAGCGTTCTTGGCCAGCGCGATCAGGTCGCGCGGGTCGCGTACCTCGATCAGCTGCTTGAGCGCGGCCGACGAGCTGTCGACGGCGGCGCGTCCGGTATCGAAATTCAGGGCCAGCAGGCGGGCTGCGCCGTCGAAGGCGCGGGTGCCGAACGATTGGAAGAAATCGAGCTGGGCTTCAATCTGGGCTTTGCTTGCTGCGGAAAACTGTTCTGGAATAGTACTCATTTGGTTTCCTTTGGATACGTTTATGACGCGCTGCAATATCTGTAGTGTATATACGAACAACGGACTTGAAAAGCTCTTTGTCGTGTTAGTTGCTGAAATAGCATTGCGATGCAGCATTGACGATTAATGTCAATAAATACTCGAAACGCAAGGAAGGGAAATCGCTACAATCGAGACGTCCCATTCCCTGAAGGAAAGCAAATGGACCTCGTGATCCGTAATGCCAGCCTGCCCGACGGGCGCCAGCAGATGGATATCGCCATCGACCAGGGCCGTATCGCCGCCGTCGGCCCGCGCCTCGCTTGCAGCGGCGCGCGCGAGATCGACGCCGAAGGCGACCTGGCCACGCCGCCTTTCGTCGATGCCCACTTCCACATGGACGCGACCCTCAGCTATGGCCTTCCGCGCGTGAACGCCAGCGGCACCCTGCTGGAGGGGATAGCGCTGTGGGGCGAGCTGAAGCCGGAACTGACCCAGGAGGCGCTGGTACAGCGCGCGCTGCAGTATTGCGACTGGGCGGTGGCGCGCGGCCTGCTGGCGATCCGCACCCACGTCGACGTCTGCGACGACCGCCTGCTGGCGGTGGAAGCCCTGCTCGAGGTGAAGCAGCGGGTGGCGCCGTACATCGACATGCAGCTGGTGGCGTTCCCGCAGGACGGCCTGCTGCGCAGCCCCACCGCCTTCGCCAACCTGAAGCGGGCGATCGCGATGGGCGTCGATGTGGTCGGCGGCATTCCCCATTTCGAGCGCACCATGGCGGGGGGCGCCGAAGCGGTCCGGCTGCTGTGCGAATTCGCCGCCGAACGGGGCCTGCGCGTCGACATGCACTGCGACGAATCCGACGACCCGCTGTCGCGCCACATCGAAACGCTCGCCGCCGAGACCCACCGCCTCGGCCTGCACGGCCGGGTGGCCGGCTCGCACCTGACCTCGATGCACTCGATGGACAACTATTACGTCAGCAAGCTGCTGCCGCTGATGAAGGAGTCGGGCGTGGCGGCGATCGCCAACCCGCTGATCAACATCACGTTGCAGGGACGCCACGACAGCTATCCGAAACGGCGCGGCATGACGCGGGTGCCGGAGCTGCTGGCGGCCGGCATCGACGTCGCCTTCGGCCACGACTGCGTGATGGACCCGTGGTACGGCCTGGGCTCGGGCGACATGCTGGAAGTGGCGCACATGGGACTGCACGTGGCGCAGATGACCGGCCAGGCCGCGATGCACCAGTGCTTCCTTGCGGTGACCGAGACCCCGGCCCGTATCCTCGGGCTGGAAGGCTACGGGCTGGAACCGGGCTGCCACGCCGACCTGGTGCTGCTCGACGCCGGCAGCACGGTGGAGGCGATCAGGCTGCGCGCGGCGCGGCGCATGGTCCTGCGGCGCGGCCGTGTGGTGAGCGAGTCGCCGCGCGCACGCGCCTCGCTCAATCTGGAGGACAGGCCGGCGCAGGTGGACTTCCGGCTTGGGCGTTAAGCGGTTAGACTTGGCAGCACCAATCACCTCCTACAAGGCACCATGCATATCCTCGACACGCAGCGCCTGCGGCTGCGCACGATAGACGCCGGCGACGCCGTTTTTTATCTCGGCCTGGTCAACGACCCGGGATTCATTGAGTTCATCGGCGACCGCAAGATCCGCACTGTGGAAGCGGCGCGCGAGGCGATCGTCACCGGCCCCGCCGCCATGCAGGCCGCGCGCGGCCATTCGATCTACCTGGTCGAACTGAAGGAGACCGGCGAGCCGCTCGGCATGTGCGGCCTGATCAAGCGCGATACGCTGGACGAGGTGGACATCGGCTATGCCTTCATGCCCGAGCATTGCGGCAAGGGCTATGCCTGCGAGTCGGCGCGCGCGGTGCTGGAACACGCCCACCGCGACCTCGGCCTGGCGCGCCTGCTGGCCATTACCTCGCCCGGCAACGCGCCCTCGATCGGCCTGCTGCTGAAGCTGGGTTTCCAATTCGATAAGGTGGTGCACCTGACTCCCGAGGACACCGGCACCAACCTGTATTACCGCCAATTGCCAGATTAGTAATTGCTGTAAATATTTTGTGTCCGGATTCCAACACAGCGTTGGTATTTTGCTGCACGTGCAGCATGATACAAGCGCGGCAGCTACGCCGTCTCAACGATGTATTGGAAATGTTATGACACTCGGTAATATGCGGATCGCCGCCCGTCTTGGGCTGCTTGGCGGTTTCTTTGTGGCGGCACCATGGACGAACTGGTGGCCAGCGTTCAGCGCGTGAGCGCGATGATCGCCGACATCGCAGCCGTCAGCGCCGAGCAGAACGAGGGCGTCGGCCAGATCAACGAGGCGATCACGGTGATGGGCAGCGCCACCCAGCAGAATGCCGCGCTGGTCGAGGAAGCCGCGGCGGCGGCCGAGGCGATGAAGATGCAGGCCGCCGATTTGTCGAAGGCGGTGCGCGTTTTCAAGATCAGGGAACAGCTCAAGCGCGTCACCGCCGGCTTCGGCGAACACGCCGTCAAGCCGGTCGGTTTCGCCGAAGTCAGGTCACTTCGCTGAACCTGGATACACGCTGAGGATACGCACGCCGTAGATGTCGACGCTGTTCGACGGCCCGCCCGTACCGCCGGCGGCGCTGAAGCTGCTGTTGCTGTCCAGGTAGCTCATGTTGTAGAAGTCGGACAGGGCTAGCGTATACACGCCGGGCGCAAGGCGCGCCCGCAGCGGCGTCGAATGCACCAGCGGCGTGTCGGCCTTTTCCACTCGCGCATGCGGCAGCTGCACCACTCCTTGCGCCACCGTGCGTCCGGTGGCGTCCTTCAGCGCCATCCACTTCACACCCCCGCTGATGCCCAGGTTGATCTGGTTGGCGGCGTTGTGATAGCGCAGCTGGATGCTGTAGTCGCCGCCGCTGGCGATGCCGATTCCCTTCACGGTGAAGCTGTCGCCCGGCTTGCCCCAGCCGTGGATTGCCGGCGCCGCGAAGCGCGGTAAAGGCGGGCGTACGGGCACGCTGGACGTCACGCGCGAATCGGTCACCGGGATGTCGATGCCGCCATCGGCGCAGCGCGGTTCGCTGTGATGGCTGCGGTTGTCCGATGCGGCGAACTGCGCTTCGACCGCATAGCAGCTTGACGGCGAGCCCGCGCGGTCGTGCCAGCTGCCGGCAGCGAGCTTCGCCGCCACCAGCCTGCCGTCGCGGTACACGTTGTACAGTACACCGGCGCCCTTGCCGCCCGGCGCAAAGCCGAGCCGCACGCCATCGGTGGCGCGCGCCAGCGACGTAATGCGCGGCTCGTGCGGAGCGAATACCGCCGGCGCTTCCGCGTACGGATGGGCACCCACGCGCGTCAGCGCCTGCTGGCCCGGACGCAGCACGCCCAGTTTCACGCCGATGGCGTTGCGCTCTTTCATCTGGTCCCAGCGGATCAGGCCTTTCACCGCAGTTCCGTTGAGCGTGACTGAGGCGACCTCGTAGTAGCCGTTGCCGGCTGACGGCGGCGGAAGTTCGATGTTGACGTCCACCTGGCGGCCCTGCATGCGCAAGCCGTTCAACGCCACCGTGGCGGACTTGCCGAAAGCTTCGCGCCGAAGCTTGCCCGTTATGAAGGGCTGCACACGGATGCCGCCGTCTTCCAGCGACACGCCGAACACGTTCTCGATCACCATGCCGAGGTAGCCGCCGACAGACCACAGCTGGCGCCGCGAGTTGATGACGGGGCCGATCAACGATGGATTTTTCTCGTCCAGCAGCAGCGGCTGGCCCGACAGCCATTCGAGGTTTTCCATGTTCGACAGGTTGAGCGCGGCGCCGCGCACCAGGGTGTCGTAGGCCGCATCGGCGACGCTTGCATTGCCGCCGAGTGCCGCCGCCTTCAGCCCGTAGGCCGTCACGAACGGCCACATGGCGCGGTTGTGGTACACCGGCATGCCTTGCTGCTGCGGGTAGATGACAGGTGCGCCCATCGGGCCGTGCGGGTAGCGCGCGAGGATGCTGCGCGACCTGGCGCTGTCCGCGACGCCGGTCACGATCGCCAGCGCCTGCCCGAGCCAGTCGAACTTGTGCATCGGCGCGCCGTCGAAGTGAGCCGCCGTCAGGCTGCTGTACATGCCCGCGCCGGGCAGCCAGAAACGCTGGTTGATGGCGCGCTTGAGTGCGCGCGCCCATGCCTGGTACTTCGCGGCCAGCGCCGCGTCGCCATGTTCGGCCGCGAGCGACGCCGCCAGCGTCAGCGCCTTGTAATGGCCGACATTGGTGGACAGGGCTTTCGAGCTGGCCAGCGACGCGATGTCGTTGACGATCCACGCCGCGTAGCTCTGGTCGCGCCAGTCGAGGAAGGACTGTTCGCCCATATACAGGCCGTCGACCGGGTCGAAGGCGGCCAACCGGTCGTTCTCGATGGTGTTCTTCAGCGCCGCGAGAGCGCGCGCTGCAAAGGGTTTGCGTTCGGCCGGCGGCAATGCGCGCAGCGCCTTCTCCGCGCCGAAGGCCCAGGTGACGCGGTCGGTGCTGGCGGGCCAGCTGCCGCCGCTGCCGGTGTCCTGGATGATTTGCAGGCCGTCGGCGCTGCCGGCCACCTGGGTCGCCTTGACGACGCCGGGGCGGAAGGCCGACAACTTGAAGTCGAGCGAGTTGCGCACGCGCGCCGGGTCGAGCATGGCGAGGCCAAGGTCCACCGCGTACGACAGGTCGCGGGTCCAGACGTAGTGCCACTTTTCGCCGGTCTCGAAGCATTCGCAGGGGATGGCCGCGCCGCCGTTGTAATTGCCGTCGCGGATTTCGCTGACCGAGTCTTGCTTCATCTCGGTGACGGCGAGCGCGAACAGCGCGTCGAAGGCGAGGTTGCCGGTGCGGGCGACCGGAAGGCCGGGCGATTCGCTATACGTGGCATGCTGCGGCCCGGGATCGCGCAGCTGCATCGTGGTCGAGTGGGCGTAGCTGCGCAATGGCGCCGCGGCGTCCGCTACCGAGAAGCGCGCGGTCTCCTGCATGCCGTCGTAGGTGCGGAAGGCAAGCGACTGCTCTACTGCGTGGCCCTTGTGCGGATCGACTGTGGCCACGGCAGGCGTTTCGAGCCGGGTGATGCGCAGGCGCGGCGCTTTCGGGTCCGATGCGTCGAGGCTGAAGCGGTACATGGAGGCCTGCCTGACGAACAGGTAATCCTCCGGGCCCGGATTGGTGTCGAGCCGGTAATCGGTACCCGGCGCCACGCGCACGCTGGCGTTCGGGTCGATCACCCACTCGGACGTCCAGTCGCGGCTGCCCACCTTGAAGGCGTGGTTGCCGGGGCTGATCAGGATGTCGGCTTCGTACACGCCCTTGCCCTTCCAGGCCATGGCGTTGTCGGTGCCCCAGCCGTTGAAAGCGCCGCGGATGAACATGTCCTTCGCCAGCGGCCCCTCGGCGGCGATGGCGGGAAGGCCGGCCGCGAAGACGGCGGCCGCGATCCAGTGCGATGTGCGTGCCATGGTCAGATCTCGAGAATGACGACCGACCTGGCCGGCAGGGCGAGGGCGGTATCGAGCGCATAGGTCTTGCCGCTGATGACGTCCACGCCCGACTTCACGCCCGCCAGCATTTCGCGGAAGCGCGCGGTCGGCAGCACCGCTTCCTTGTTCGCCTTGTTGAAAGCGACCATGACCTTCTTCGCGCCGTCGTAGCGGAAGTAGACGTAAGTGCCGTTTTCGGAGCCGAACTGCATGGTCTTGCCGTGGTGGATAAGCGGCTGCGACTTGCGCCAGTTGGCCAGCTTCTTGACGAAGGCCTGTGCTTCGCGCTGTTTGTCGGTCAGGCCTGCGCCGGTGAAGGCGTTGACCTTGTCGCCGGCCCAGCCGCCAGGGAAGTCGTGACGGTAGCTGGCGTCGTCGCGGGTGCCGACGGTGCTGGTCATCAGCATCTCGGTGCCGTAGTAGAACTGCGGGATGCGCGGCATGGTCATGATGAAAGCAAGGTTCATCTTCCAGAGGTCGAGATCTTCGCCGACCACGCTGTACAGGCGCGCGATGTCGTGGTTGCCCTCGAACAGGACCAGGTTGCCCGGATCGGGGTACAGGTAGTCCTGCGCCAGCATCTCGTACACCGGGTTCAAGCCGGTCCACAGGTCATCGCCCGGCAGCGCCTTGCGCATCGCCTCGGCGAGCGGGAAGTCCATCAGGCTTGGCAGCGAGTTCGCGTAGCCGTCGTAATTGACCTTGCCCTTCTGCCAGCGCGACACCACCACCGGCGAGCTGTGCCACTCTTCGCCGACCATGTTCAGCTTCGGGTACTCGGCCATCAGGCGGCGCGTGTATTCGGTCAGGAAGGCGTAGTCGGAATAGCCGTAGGTGTCGATACGCAGTCCCGACAGGCCGGCGTATTCGATCCACCAGATGTTGTTCTGTATGAGGTAGTTCGCGACCAGCGGGTTGGTCTGGTTCATGTCCGGCATCGACGCGCCGAACCAGCCGGCGGTGTAGTTAAGCCGGTCCTCCTTTGAACCGTAAGGATCGGCGCCCGCCAAGCGGTGGTGCTGGGTCGGGATGAACTTGCCGTCGTAGCTGATCCAGTCATGCGTCGGCATGTCCTTCATCCACCAGTGGCCGGTGCCGATGTGCGAGAGCACCACGTCCTGGATAATGCCGATGCCCTTCTTGCGCGCTTCCTGCGACAGCCTGCGGTAGTCCTCGTTGCTGCCGTAGCGCGGATCGATCTTGTAATGGTCGGTCGCCGCGTAGCCGTGATAGGAGTGGGACGGCATGTCGTTTTCCACCAGCGGCGTCGGCCAGATCTGGGTGAAGCCCATCGAGGATATGTAATCGAGGCTGTTGATGACCCCCTTGATGTCGCCGCCATGGCGCCCGCCGCCACCGGCGCGGTCGGCCTTGTCGGCCATTCCCTTGATGTTGTCGTTCGATGGGTCGCCATTGGCGAAGCGGTCCGGCATGATCTGGTAGATCGCATCGGTGCTGTTGAAGCCGATGCGCTGGGCGGAACCCTTTTCACGCGGCAGCAACTGGTAGGCGTAGGTGATCTGCTTCTTCGGGCCGCTGGAGAAAACGATATCGAGTTTTCCGGGCGCCGCATCATCGGCGATCAGCAGGTTGACGAACAGGTAGTTCCGGTTCGGTACGCGGGTGACCGATTCGATCTTTACGCCGCGGTAGTCCAGCGAGGGCTCGAGGTCCGCAATGCGCTTGCCATGCACCATCAGCTGCACCTTATTGTGCTGCATGCCTGCCCACCAGAACGGCGGCTCCATGTGTTCGATGCGGTAGTCCTGGGCGACGGCGGCGCCAGGCGAAAGCAGGGTTGCGGCTACGAGCAGCGGAAGGGTAAGTCGTTTCATCGGATCTCCTTTATTTGATGCGTTGTTCTGTGGCGGCGTCGAACAGCACGGCCTTGGACAGGTCGAATGCCAGCGCCGACTGGCGGCCCGGCGCTGCATCGGTGCGAGGATGGATGCGGCAGGTGATGCGTTCGCCGTTGAAGCGCGCGAAGGCCAGCGTGTCCGGCCCGGTCGGTTCCAGCATGTCGATAGTGGCTGCCACCACTGCCGGGCGGTAGCCTTCGGCGCGTGCGCTGGCGGCGTCGGTGATGTGTTCGGGGCGGATGCCAAGGATGACCTCGCGCGGCTCGGTGGCCAGCGGTGCGAGCGCAGCGGGCAGCGGCAGCATGGTGGTGGCGCCGCCGTGTTCCAGCGCAAAGCCTTCAGGTCCTATGCGGCCGCGCAGGAAGTTCATCGACGGCGAACCGATAAAGCCCGCCACGAACAGGTTGGCCGGATTGTCGTAGATATCCTGCGGGGTGCCGAACTGCTGTACCACGCCGTCCTTCATCACGGCGATCTTGTCGCCCAGCGTCATGGCTTCGACCTGGTCGTGGGTGACGTAGACGGTGGTGGTGCCCAGGCGCTGGTGCAGCAGCTTGATCTCGGCGCGCATCTCGACCCGCAGCTTGGCGTCGAGGTTGGACAGGGGCTCGTCGAACAGGAACAGCGACGGGCTGCGCGCGATGGCGCGGCCCATGGCCACGCGCTGGCGCTGGCCGCCGGACAGCATGGCCGGCTTGCGGTCGAGCAGGTGGGTGATCTGCAGGGTTTCGGCCACACGGGCCACTGTCTGTTCCTGTTCGGCGCGCGGCATCTTGCGCAGGCCGAGGCCGAACGAGATGTTCTCGCGCACCGTCATGGTAGGGTAGAGCGCATACGACTGGAACACCATCGCGATGTCGCGGTCCTTCGGCGCCACGTCGTTGACCACGCGTTCGCCGATGCGGATGTCGCCGGAACTGACCGACTCCAGGCCGGCGATCATGTTGAGCAGCGTCGACTTGCCGCAGCCGGAGCCGCCCACCAGAATCAGGAATTCGCCGTCTTCCACGTGCAGGTCGACTCCCTTCAGGACTTCCGCCCCGTTCGGGTAGACCTTGCGTACATTCTGTATCGATAAACTGGCCATGATGTTCTTAACCCTTGACGGCGCCGGCGGTCAGCCCGCGCACGAAGTATTTGCCCGCGATGAGGTACAGCAGCAGCGTCGGCAGCGCGGCGATGATCGCCGCCGCCATGTCGACGTTGTATTCCTTGACCCCGGTCGATGTGTTGACCAGGTTGTTCAGCGCCACCGTCACCGGCTGGGCGTCGGCGCCGCCGAACACCACGCCGAACAGGAAGTCGTTCCAGATCTGGGTGAACTGCCAGATGAAGCTGACCATGAAGATCGGCAGCGACAGCGGGAAGATGATGCGGCGGTAGATGGTAAAGAAGCCGGCGCCGTCGATGCGTGCCGCGCGCACCAGTTCTTCCGGCACCGTGACGTAGTAGTTGCGGAAGAACAGGGTGGTGAAAGCGAGGCCGTAGACGACATGGACAAACACCAGGCCGGTAGTGGTGTTGGCCAGTTCGGCCATGCCCAGCAGGCGCGCCATCGGCAGGATCACGACCTGGAAGGGAATGAAGCAGCCCACCATCAGCGCGGTGAAGACAAACTCCGAGCCGCGGAAGCGCCAGTGCGCCAGCACGTAGCCGTTGACCGATCCGATCATGGTCGATACCAGTACTGCGGGGATGGCCATCTTCAACGAGTTGAGGAAGTAGGGCGCAAGCCCGCTGCATTCGGCGCCGGTGCAGGCGCTGCTCCAGGCCCTGGCCCAGGCTTCGCCGGTGGGCGCCAGCGGCAGGCCGAGCAGGTTGCCGGCGCGGATTTCGTCCAGTGTCTTGAACGAGGTGGCAAGCATGACGTACAGCGGCATCAGGTAGTACAGCGCGCACAGGACCAGCAAGGCATAGATGGCGGCGCGGCCGAAGGATAATCTAGCGGCCATGGCGCGCGCCCTTCGTTTCCAGGTACATCATCGGCACCAGCACGGCGAGCACGGTGGCCAGCATCATCATGCTTGATGCCGCGCCGAGGGCAAGCTGGCCGCGCGAGAAGGAATACTGGTACATGAAGACCGCCGGAACGGTGGTGGCCGTGCCCGGCCCGCCCGCCGTCAGCGCCATCACCAGGTCGAAGCTCTTGATGGCAATATGGGCGAGGATCAGCAGCACGCTGAAGAACACGGGCCGCAGCGACGGAATGACGATGCGGCGGTAGATGACGGGCAGGCTGGCGCCGTCCACCTGTGCCGCCTTGATGATGCTGTCGTCGACGCCGCGCAGTCCGGCCAGGAACAGCGCCATGACGAAGCCGGACGACTGCCACATGCCTGCGATGACGACGGTGTAAATGGCCATGTCCGGGTCGACCAGCCAGTCGAAGGTAAAGTTCTCGAAGCCCCAGCCGCGCACCAGGTTTTCCATCCCGAGGCTCGGATTGAGGATCCACTTCCACGCCGCGCCGGTGACGATGAACGACAGCGCCATTGGGTACAGGTAGATGGCGCGCAGGGCACCCTCGGCGCGGATTTTCTGGTCGAGGAAGATCGCCATCAGCAGGCCGGCGGCCAGGCAGAAGGCGATGAACAGGCCGCCGAAGATACCCAGGTTGGTGGCGGCCACCCACCAGCGGTCAAGCTCGAACAGCTCGGCGTACTTGGCGAAGCCCGCGTACTCGTAGTTGGGCATCATGCGCGATTCGGTCAGCGACAGCCAGCCGGTGAGCGCGATGAAGCCGTATACGAATACCAGCGAGGCTGCGATGGTGGGCGCCAGCACGAGGCGTGGCAGCCACCGGTCGGCGAGGGCAGGCAGGCGCAAATCGGACTCCGTAGCGGCTTAGCGCGTGCGCGCGGCTTTGGCCAGCGCGGCGACGGCGTCCTTCGACGACATGTTGGAGTTCATGAAGCGCGCGATGACGTCCATGATCGCTCCCTGCGGCGCCGAGCCGACGGCCATGTTGTGGGCAAGGCTGGGCACGAAGGTCCCGGCCTTGCTGCTGGCATCCATGTCGGCCATCGACTGCTGGGCGCAGCTGTCGAACTTGTCCTTCGCCACGCCGGCGCGCACCGGGATCGAGCCCTTGTTCAGGCTGAAGACTTCCTGGAACTGCGGGCTCATGATGGCGCTGGCCAGCACCTGCTGCGATTTCTGGTCGTCCGCCTTCGGCTTCTGGAACATCAGCATCGAGTCGACGTTGAAGGTGTAGGCCCTGGCGGTGCCCGGCGCCGGTACGCACAGGAAGTCGGTGCCCGGCTTCTTGCCGGCGGCGGTGAACTCGCCCTTGGCCCAGTCGCCCATGAACTGCATGCCGGCCTTGCCGTTGATGACCATGGCGGTCGCCAGGTTCCAGTCGCGGCCGGCGGCGTCGCGGTCGATGTAGGCCTTCATGCGCGCCAGGGTATCGAAGGTCTTGAGCATGGCCGGGCCGGAGAGGGCGGCCGGGTCGAGCTGCACCAGCGCCTTCTTGTAGAAGTCGGCGCCGCCGACGCCCAGCGCGACCGATTCGAACAGGGTGGCGTCCTGCCACGGCTGGCCGCCGTGTGCCAGCGGGATCAATCCGGCGGCCTTGATCTTGTCGGCGGCCACGAAGAATTCGTCGAGCGTAGCCGGAGCCTTCGCACCGGCTTTCTTCAGCACCGCCGGATTCACCCACAGCCAGTTGACGCGGTGGACGTTGACCGGCGCGGCGACGTAGCTCCCCTTGTACTTCATGATGGCCGCCACGGATGGCGGCAGCAGGCTGTCCCACTTTTCTGCCTTTGCCACCGCGTCGATATTGGCCAGCACGCCCTCCTGGCCCCATTCCTGGATGGCCGGGCCCTTGACTTGGGCGGCGCTGGGCGCGCCGCCCGACATCACGCGCGCCTTCAGCGCGGTGGCCGCGTTTTCGCCCGCGCCGCCGGCGACGGCGAAGTCCTTCCACGCCACGCCGCGTGCGGCGAGCGTCTTTTTCAGTTCCGCGATCGAGCGCGCCTCGCCGCCGGAGGTCCAGTAGTGCAGGACCTCGACCTGGGCGGCGTGGGCGGGCGTGGAAGTGGGGAGGAGTGCGCAGGTAGCTAGCGCAAGGCCGGAAAGCGGGGGGCGGATCATGTTGTCTCCATGAAGTGGCAGTGACTGGCGCGGGCTCAGTCCCGTCGTGCTAGTTTGCGTAGTTCAGCTACACTTATTTTTTATCATTTAAGCACACTACAGAGTGAATTGCTATCCATTCGATGGGAAATGTGGCTCAACAGCGGTGCAATGTGATTGCTAGTTTTAGTACAGCGTGTAAAACTACGTGAAAATTTGCGGCGCGAGCCAGGTTCGTCGTCGGGGCTGGAGCGATTGCCGTCCAGTCGAAATTCCGCACAGCAATGGTGAATTTGCGCGCAGTTGCGGTGCGAAAACACTAAAATGTAGTTGTACTACACCGTGCTTCGGGTTCCTTTGTACCGGGAATACAACGCAGCAGCTCCTCAGAGGAGGGGTATCTCGTAAAAATGTAGCATTTTGGTAGTACTACACAACTGTCGTTGACAGTGCATCTAGTTTTAGTACAGAATTCTTACCAAGCATGTAGTAACGTGAGCTTAATGGATCCCGTAAATGGCAGTTAAGAAACGGGAATTGCGTAGTACTGATGAGATGAGGGGACAAATGAGTAAATTCACCAACACGCCTGACCAGCGCATCGCATTCCGGCTGAGCCCGGTAGCGGCAGGTTGCGCCGTATTCGTATCGGCACTGGCGGGTTCCGCTTTTGCGCAAGAAGCAACGACCACCAGCGCGGCCCAGGGCGCGCCGGTGCAATCGGTTGTCGTTACCGGCATCCGCCGTGGTATCGAAGCCGCCATCTCGGTCAAGAAAAACAACGACTCCATCGTTGAAGCGATTTCCGCTGAAGACATCGGCAAGCTGCCGGACCAGAGCATCGCCGAATCCATCGCGCGCCTGCCAGGCGTGACCGCGCAGCGCAGCGGCGGCCGTGCCTCGGCCGTGTCGATCCGCGGCATGTCCCCAGATTTCTCCACCGCGCTGCTGAACGGCCGCGAACAGGTTTCGACCGGCGACAGCCGCGGCGTGGAATTCGACCAGTACCCGGCAGAACTGCTGTCCGGCGTGGTGATCTACAAGACTCCTGACGGCGCGCTGGTAGGCCAGGGCCTGTCGGGCACCGTCGACCTGCAGACCGTGCGTCCGCTGGACTTCGGCACCCGCACCATGGCAGCCAACTACCGCCGCGAGAAAAACGGCGTCGGCACCAATTCCGAAGGCAACGGCAACCGCTTCAGCGTGTCGTACATCGACCAGTTCGCGAACCGCACCTTCGGTGTGGCGCTGGGCTTCGCACGCCTTGAAGGCACCAGCGGCGAAACCACCAAGTTCGAATCGTGGGGCACCGGCGAGGCGCAGTTCAATGGCGCGACCGTCAAGGTTCCATACAACGGCTTCAACGCCTTCACCAACCAGGAAGAGCAGACCCGCGACGGCGCGATGGCGGTGCTGCAGTACCGTCCTAGCCGCGACTTCAACTCGACCCTGGACGTGTTCTACTCGAAGTACGACCGCAACAAGGTCACCTACGGCTTCCAGGCGCCACTGAACGACAGCTGGGTTGCCGCGGACAACGCGTACGACCGCGCGGGCCAGCTGGTCAACCCAGTCATCGCCGGCGGCAGCGCCACCAGCGGCGCGTTCAACAACGTGCGCGCAGTGATCCGCAACGACGCGGAAAAGAGCAAGGACGACATGCTGTCGGTCGGCTGGAACACCAAGTTCCGCGTCAGTCCTGTATGGACCGCGCAAGCTGACCTGAGCTACAACGAAGCGAAACGTGACGGCCGCAACACCGAAACCTACGCAGGCACCGCCAGCGGCGTGTTCGACACCATCAAGTTCACCGCCGGCAGCCACACTTTCGTGCCGGGCCTGAACTACACCGACCGCAACGCGATCAAGCTGACCGACGTGCAGGGCTGGGGCGGCGCGGACATCCAGGCCGGCTACACCAAGGCGCCTATGGTCGAAGACAAGATCAAGGCCCTGCGTTTCTCCGCCAAGCGCGACCTGCCTGAAGGCCTGTTCTTCAGCAACGTCGACCTCGGCCTGAACTACTCCGACCGCTCGAAGCAGCGCGAATTCACCGAAGCGCTGCTGGCAGTGAAGGGCGGCGGCCGCTTCGCATCGGTTGCGATCCCGGGCACTGGCGTAGGCCAGGCTGGCGACACCGGCATCATGGTTCCGACCTTCGATGCGGTCGCCAACATGAACGCGCTGTACGACCTGAAGCAGAAGCTGCACCCGGACATCTTCAACAAGGACTGGATCGTCGACGAACAGATCACGACCGCCTTCGCCAAGATGAACATCGATTCCAAGCTGGGCGGCATGCCACTGCGCGGCGCGGTTGGCCTGCAAGTGGTCAGGACCGAGCAGGAATCGACGGCCTACTCGGTTAACAAATCGGGCGGCACCAGCGACGCGACCCGTCCGGTAGCACCGTTCACCGACGGCACCAGCTACACCGACGTGCTGCCAAGCGCGAACTTCATCCTCGACGTGGCCGACCAGCAGTCGCTGCGCCTGTCGGTATCGAAGATCATGGCTCGTCCGACGATGAACGACATGCGTGCATCGAACGGCTTCGGCGTCGATTCCCAGAAGGGCATCTACACCGGCAGCGGCGGCAATCCTAGGCTGGATCCGTTCCGCGCCAAGGGCCTGGACCTGTCGTATGAAGCCTACTGGGACAACAAGGCGTACGCCAGCGTTGCCGGCTTCTACAAGAAGCTCGACACCTACATCGTGACGACCAGCCGCGCGTTCGACTTCACCCCGTTCATCACGGCCGGCACCCAGGTGCTGCCATCGAAGATCGGCGAATTCACCGCGCCGATCAACGGCTCGGGCGGCAACATCAAGGGCCTGGAAGCGACTGTATCGCTGCCGCTGAACATGGTGGCCGGCTTCCTCGACGGCTTCGGCGTGGTGGCCAACGGAGCGTTGACCAAGAGTTCGGTCTCGCTGCCTGACACGGCGGAAGGCGGCTCGGGCAACATGCCGCTGCCAGGCCTGTCGGAGAAGGTCGGCAGCCTGACGCTGTACTACGAGAAGGCTGGTTTCTCGGCACGCGTGGCTGACCGCTATCGTTCCGACTTCATCGGCGAAGTATCGTCCTTCACCGGCGACCGCACCCCGACCTACATCGCGGCCGAGAAAATCGTCGACCTGCAGCTGGGTTACGAGTTCCAGAGCGGTCCTCTGAAGAACCTGTCGTTCAACCTGTCGGTGAACAACCTCAACAACGCGAAATTCGTCCGCTACCGCAAGACGAAGGACAACGTGATCGAGGAAGTTACCTACGGCAAGACCATCCTGTTCGGCGTGAACTACAAGATGTAGGCTGGCGCAAGACAGCGGGAGCCCCTTTCCAGATGATTCTGGTCAGGGGCTTTTTTGTTTTCGGACCTTAGACAGCCAAGGCAGCAAGGCCTTTAACAAGTCGTAAATGCCGGCGGCGGCACTGCCGGTTGGGCGCTCTTGAAGTCCGCGGCATTGACAAGCATGAGGCCGCGTAAATCGGGGTCAGACCACCATTTTCGAAGTCTTTCAAGAATGGTGGTCTGACCCCGATTTTACGAAGTCTTTCAAGAATGGTGGTCTGACCCCGATTTTAGAATTTTTCAGATAAGCATCTATTTCGACTGTCGCGCTTTCTTGGAGAGGATTGGCCCCGGCCATGGCCACAAGAGAGTAAACTGTCGGTTTTGCACCAATTTAGCGAGTACCCTCCATGTCTGACACCCCCCTTCCGTTGTTTTCCGACCTGAACCTGTCGCCTGCTGTCCTCAAGGTGATGAAAGAGGTCGGATACGAAACGCCTTCGCCGATTCAGGCTGCAACCATCCCGCTGCTGCTGGCCAATCGCGACGTGCTCGGACAGGCCCAGACCGGTACCGGTAAAACCGCCGCCTTCGCGCTGCCTATCTTGTCGAACCTCGACATCAAGCAGCAGTCGCCCCAGGCGCTGGTGCTCGCGCCTACCCGCGAACTGGCGATCCAGGTCGCCGAGGCGTTCCAGAAATACGCCACCCACATCAGGGGCTTCCACGTGCTGCCGATCTACGGCGGCCAGAGCTACGGCCCGCAGCTGTCGGCCTTGCGCCGCGGCGTGCATGTCGTCGTCGGCACCCCGGGCCGCGTCATCGACCACCTCGAAAAAGGTTCGCTCGACCTGTCGCAGCTGAAGACCCTCGTGCTCGACGAAGCCGACGAGATGCTGCGCATGGGCTTTATCGACGACGTCGAGCAGATCCTGCAAAAGACCCCGGATTCGCGCCAGACCGCGCTGTTCTCGGCCACCATGCCGCCGCCGATCAAGCGCATCGCCAAGACCTACCTGCGCGACCCGCAGGAAGTGACCGTGGCCGCCAAGACCGGCACCGCCGAAAACATCACCCAGCGCTACTGGCTGGTGAGCGGCATGCAGAAGCTCGAGGCGCTGACCCGCATCCTCGAAGCCGAGCCGTTCGACGGCATGATCATCTTCGCCCGCACCAAGCTCGGTACCGAGGAGCTGGCGACCAAGCTGCAGGCGCGCGGCTTTGCCGCTACCGCCATCAATGGCGACATGCAGCAGGCGCAGCGCGAACGCACCATCGAGCAGCTCAAGGCCGGCAAGATCGACATCCTGGTAGCGACCGACGTCGCCGCCCGCGGCCTGGACGTTGAGCGCATCAGCCATGTCATCAACTACGATGTGCCGTCCGACCCGGAAAGCTACACCCACCGCATCGGCCGCACCGGCCGCGCGGGCCGCAGCGGCGAAGCGATCCTGTTCATCACCCCGCGCGAGCGCGGCCTGCTGAAGGCGATCGAACGCGCCACGCGCCAGCCGGTAACGCTGATGACGCTGCCGACCATCAAGACCATCAACGACGTCCGCATTGCCAAGTTCAAGGACCAGATCGCGGAGACCCTGGCCGCCGGAGGCCTCGATACCTTCCGTTCGCTGATCGAGGAATACGAAGCCGAGCAGAACGTGCCGGCGATCGAGATCGCGGCGGCACTGGCCAAGCTGGCGCGCGGCGACATCCCGCTGCTGCTGGAGAAGCCTGACCGTGAAGCGAAGGCGCCTGCGGCATGGAAGGACGAGCAGCCTGCACGTGCGCCGCGGTTCGATTCGCCGCGTTCGGAAGGCCCATCGTTCAAGCGCGACCGCGAACGGGTTGCGCGTGAGCCGGAAGAGGGCATGGGTACGTTCCGCATCGAAGTGGGTCACTCCCACGGCGTCAAGCCGGGCAATATCGTCGGCGCGATCGCCAACGAAGCGAATATCGAATCGAAGTACATCGGCCGCATCGAGATCTACGACGACTTCAGCACGCTCGACCTGCCGGCGGACCTGCCGCCAGACGTGATGGATCACCTGAAGAAGGTATGGGTGGCTGGCCAGCAGCTGAACATCACGCGCGACGGCGAAGCGCCGGCGGTGAAGAAGGACAGTGGTCCGCGCAAGGAAGGCGGCTCGCGCAAGGCGGAAGGCGGTCCGAAGAAGGGCGGCCCGAAGTTCAAGAAGCCGCACCGCAAGGGCTCGACGGCGGAGTAACGAGCTTGTATTCGGCGGATAAGCGCAGGCTCGGCGCCCCCGCACATCCGCCGCCTTTCTACCCTTTTATGAACACTACGTTGTCAAGGGCTTTTCTCTCAAGTCCACCCATCTCCCGGCTGTATCGCTGATGTCAAGGAGGGGGTAATCCTTGACATCAGCGATACAGCCGTACACTGTCCGGCTTGGTGCAAAGGCACGCTCTACGCCTTTGCACCATGTCGACCAATCGTGCGTCTTGCTCGCCACGGATTTTCATCACGATGACTCTGTGATTCGGTACCCAAGCAACTGGTATGGCATTTTGAAGCTCTCGGTCTGCGACGTGAGACTTAGCTCACCACCTTCTATCCGCTGACGGCTTGGCCGCCTAGCCTGATACTGCATGCGCTTACGCTTAAGTTGACCGTGATGCGTACAGGCCCCATCTACTATTGGCGGTTGTCATGTAACCGGGGCGGAACACGGGCCTGTCTACTTCAAACTGCTCACTACCTTGCCAGACACCTTCTCACAACATCATCACCAAATCAAACAACGTGTCAGTGGGCCGCCGTCTTCAGCCTTGCCCCGTCGGGCACGACGTCATGCTCCAGATATCGCCACAATGCGATGACCAGGCGCCGTGCCACCGCGACGATGGCGATCCGTCGGCCGCGCTTGCTTTTGCTGCCGCCGGTGCGCTCCGCAAACCATCGGCTGATCGCACTCTCGGGCTGGTAGCGTAGCCAGAACCAGCTCATTTCGATGAGCAGCGATCGGACGCGTCGGTTACCCTGCTTGCTGATGCCCTGGTCAGCATGGCTGTTCCCGCTGTCGTAAGGCTGCGGGACTAGACCCACCGCAGCGCCAACCTGCCTTCGGTTTTCGAAGTTTCGCCAGAACAGTTCCAGCACCAGACGCTCGCTTCCCACATCACCGATTGCCCTGAGCCGCTGCAGCTTGCTCACCCGGTCCTGAACCGTCGCCGGCAGCTGCTTGAACCAGGACTTCTCCAACTCGTTGTACTGCTGCTCCACGAGCGCCATACGCTCGCATTCACGCAGCAGCCTTTCCAGCAGGTGCTGCGGCAAAGGGGAGCCGTCGTAGCAGCGTACCTTGCCTTGCTCAAGCCGCTGCTTGAAGTCCCCTGCAACGGCGGTCCAGCAGCCCACAGTGCGCAGCAGCTTGCGCATCCTGTCGCAGTGTTGCAGCACCTCTTTCTGCAGTTCGCCACGGTCGCGGGCCAGGTGCCGTTGCCCTTCGGCCTCCACCGGCGGGATCCGAATGATGCGCATGGCGTCTCGCTTGCCGCCCAGCCAGGCCCGCAGTGCGCTCACCAAGGCGATGGCGTCCAGCCGGTCAGTCTTTGCCCGGCGCGCGTGGCGCGCCACCTGAAGGCTCGCCGGATCGCATATCACGGCCTTCACTCCGAACTGTTCCAATGCCCGCGCTATCCAGAACCCGTCCTGGCCCGCCTCGAACAAAACCACCACTCTGACGTTCTCGGGCAGCCCCCACTTCTCCTTGCACCGGGCGATCTCAGCAAGCACTTGCCGCAGCCGTTGCATCGGTTCTTCCCCGTCCACAGTCCTGATCGCGGCGTTCTCGCGCTGACCGTCGTGGAGGGCGATCTTCCACTTCTTAGATGCAAGTTCGAGGGACACTGCCAAAATCAATTCGGCAGGCGTAAAATAATTTTCACGGGCTGGCATCATCTCGTTCTCCCTTAAAGATATTGGTGGAACTTTAACTTTAGGATGAATTTGAGATTATTGCTGGCCCGCCCTCCTCATACATAGTATCTACTGTTTAGCGCTAACGGTCTGCACGCTGCCAGGCTTGAACATCCACAGTACCGCGTCGCGGAATTCGCCGCTCCAGAATCCTTCGTTGTGCTTCGCGCCCGGCACAACCTTCATCGACAGGTTCGACGTGGGATGGCCGGTCTTCACCAGCAGCGCCGCCATGCGTTCCGCATCAGGCACCATCGATTCGCCTTCCTCGCTCCCCATTAGCATATAGACGCGAGCGTCCTTCGGCGCCGGCTTCGCATTGACGAAATCGAACACCGGAACCGCAGTCCAGTAAGCCGGCGAGAATACGCCTGCCTTGCTGAACACATCGGGATACTCGTTGATGGCGTAGTGCGAGATCAGCCCGCCCATCGAGCTGCCCATGACGGCAGTGTTGGCGCGGTCGGGCAGGGTACGGTACTCCTTGTCGATCGTCGGCTTGACCACCTTGACGATGAAGTCCATGTACTGCTTGCCCTCGGCCTGTCCAAAGCGCTCGCTCGACCAGGCATTCAACTCGGTCATGCGTTTCTGCTCGCCGTTGTCGATCCCAACGACGATCAGTTCCAGCTTGCCTTCCTTTGCCAGCGCGTCCAGCGTTTCGTCGACCTTCCATTCGCTCGCATATGACGTGGCGTTGTCGAACAGGTTCTGGCCGTCGTGCATGTATAGCACCGGATAGCGCTTGCCGGAAGTGGCGTAGCCCGGTGGGAGGTACAGGCGCAGCTGGCGCTTCCGATCAAGGCCGGGAATGTCGAGCTTCACCGGCAGGACGGACACGCCGGGCAGCGCGGTCGACGGCCGGACAGCGGCCGCCGGCTTGATGTCGGCGGCGCTGGCTGCCGCGGCGCCGAATGCGGCGATGAGCAGGCCGAAGCGGATTCGTTGGACAGGCTTGATGATCGATGGCATTCGAAGGTTCCTCCTTGTAGTTATTGTCCTCATGGCGCGCTGCGCCGCTCAATGCGTTGCGGCTAACGCAGGCTGGGTTGCCGCAGCAGCCTGCTGCTTTTCGCTGACCAGCATCCACAGCATGCCCGACACTGCGAGGCATGCGCCGCAGATCATGAAAAGCACGCTCTTGTCGACCGCGCGGTTCAGCGCGAAGCCGATCCCGGTCGACATCAGTTGCGGAATCACGACGGACAGGTTGAACAATCCCATGAAGAAGCCCATGCGGCTCTTGTCGACCTTTTCGCTCATGATCGCGAACGGCAGGCTGACCACTGCGGCCCAGCCGATGCCGACGACCGCCATCAGCACGTACAGCGTGGCCGGGGTGCGCGCGGCCAGCGCGATGCCGAAGTAGCCGGCGGCCATCAGGCCGATGCAGAGTGCCTGGGTGCGCACGCGGCCGATCCGGGATGCCAGCGGCGCAAGCACCAGCGCCGGCAGCATGAAGCCGACCACGTTCATCACCGCGAACGATATCGCGATCACGTGCCCGGACTGCGCCGATGCGTCGGCGGCAGGCAGGCCGGCCGGTACGATGTGCTGCTGGATGAAGGCGATGATATAGACGAACATGGCCTGCACGCCAATCCACGAGAACCCGTGCGCAAAGTAGATGCGCCACAGCTGGCCCCATTCGGTGCCTGTGGCCGCCGCGGTTTGCGCCGGCGCGGCCAGTACGCGCGGCTCTTCGACGAAGAACATCGGCACGACGGAGAATGCAAACACGATGACGACGCCGATCGAGATCAGCGCGTAGTTGTCGATGAAGGCGCCGATCAGGTAGGCCATCACGCCCCAGAAGCCGGAGATGGTCTGCATCCAGGTGAAGCCGCGCGTGCGGGCTTCGCCGTCGGGCGTGACGTCCGCGATCAACGAGCGGGTGGGGTTGAAGCCGATGTTGATCGACAGGTCGAGCGTCAGCGCGACGATCACGGCGACCACCAGCAGGTTGCCGATGCCGAGCACGTCGGCGACCACGTCGATGCGCGGCAGCAGGAATACCATCAGCGCCGCAAGTACGCCGCCGACAAGGATGAAGGGACGGCGCCGTCCGCCCCAGAGCCAGGTCTTGTCGCTGATGAGGCCGATGATCATCTGGCCAAGGATGCCGGCCAACGGTCCGGCCGCCCAGACGATGCCGATTTCATGGATCTCCAGCTTGTATTTGGTGCTCAGAAGCCAGCTCAGGGCCGAAATCTGGATACACAGCGCGAAACCCATGGCCGTGGATGGCAGGGCGGTGATCGCGAAGAATGAGTTGCTGAGGCGCTTTTGCATGTCCAGCATGTTGTCTCCAATACGTGTTGTGTTATTTGACTACAAAAACAACAATTTCTTTTATCATTGTCTGTTGATTCTACTATGAAGTGGTTTGGATTGACACTTAGAAATCGCCATGTTATTTTCCTACAAATCGCGATTTACCATTTCCTCCTTCCTGGCACTGTCCGCTGAAAGTTACCTTGATGAAAGTAACACCGAGAATTCTTCTCGCGTTGGTCCTTGCTTTCGGCGGTGTCGCCGCAAGCGCCCAGCCGGTGCTGCCGGCCGGGCAGGTGCAGTCGGTCGAGGTGTCGGGCCAGCAGGTGCGCCTGCGGACCGAAAATGCGCACGTCGAGCTGACGGTCTACAGCCCTTCGGTCATCCGCGTCCGCATCGACAAGCAGCAACTGGGCCGCGATTTTTCGTATGCGGTCGTCGGCAAACCGGTCGCCGCGCGCACGGCGGTCCTTGACGGCGCCGACGAAGTCGTCGTCACCACCGATGCGATGATCGCGCGCGTGAACAAGCGCCCGTTCGCGATCACCTTCACGACCCTGGACGGCAAGGTGATCAACCAGGACGAGCCCGGCCTGGGCACGTCGTGGATCGGCGAAGAAGTCGCCACCTACAAGAAGCTGAAGGACGGCGAACGCTTCATCGGCCTCGGCGAAAAGACCGGCAACCTTGACCGCCGCGGCAGCGCCTATACCAACTGGAACACCGACGCCTTCAAGTACGGCACCGAGACCGACCCGCTGTATGCGAGCGTGCCGTTCTATATCGGCGTCCACCATGGCCTGAACTACGGGATCTTCTTCGACAACAGCTACCAGAGCGATTTCAATTTCGGCGCCAGCAACAACCGCTTCGCGTCGTTCTCGGCGCAGGGCGGGGAGATGAACTACTACTTCATCCACCACCCGCGCGTGGCCGACATCATCGGCTCGTACACCGCGCTGACGGGACGCATGCCGCTGCCGCCGCTGTGGAGCCTGGGCTACCAGCAGAACCGCTACAGCTACTTCCCCGATACGGAAGTGCTGCGTATCGCACAGACCCTGCGCGGAAAGAAGATACCTGCCGACGGCATCACGCTCGACATCCATTACATGGACGCCTACAAGCTGTTCACCTGGGACAAAACGCGCTTCGCCGACCCGGCCGGCATGATCGCGAAGCTGGACGGCATGGGATTCAAGACCACGGTTATCGTCGACCCGGGCATCAAGGTGGAAAAGGGCTACGGTGCGCACGAGCGCGGGCTGAAGGCAGGCATCTTCCTGAAGTACCCGGACGGCGCCAACTACACCGGCGAAGTCTGGCCGGGCTGGTGCCACTTCCCGGACTTCACCAGCGCGGGCGGCCGCGCATGGTGGCGCGATGAGGTGCGCACCTATGCAAAGGCAGGCGTGGCCGGGCTGTGGAACGACATGAACGAGATATCCACCTGGGGCCAGAAAATGCCGAACAACGTGCTGTTCGACTTCGACGGCCAGCCGACCACGCACAAGCAGGGCCACAATGTCTACGCGCTGGAGATGGCGCGCGCCAGCTACGAGGGCATGAAGGAAGCCACCGCCCAGCGCCCCTTCATGCTGACGCGCGCCGGATTCGCGGGCCTGCAGCGCTACACCGCCATCTGGACCGGCGACAACCGCGCCGAGGAAGACCACATGCTGCTGGGCGTGCGCCTGATGAACAGCCTTGGCCTGTCGGGCATTCCGTTCACCGGCATGGACGTCGGCGGCTTTATCGGCAGCGCCACCAAGCCGCTGTATGGACGCTGGATGCAGATCGGCGCCTTCACGCCTTACTTCCGCAACCACGCCGCCAACGACACCCGCTCGTCGGAGCCATGGACTTACGGCGAGGACGTCGAAACAATTTCGCGCAACTACATCAGCCTGCGCTACCGGCTGATGCCCTACCTGTATTCGGCTTTCCACGACGCCGCAAGCACGGGAGAACCGGTGATGCGCTCGCTGGCGATCGACTACACCCACGACGCCAGCGTGTACGCGCCCGCGTTCCAGAACCAGTACATGTTCGGCAAGGCCTTCCTGGTGGCGCCGTTCGAAAGCACGAAGGACCTCGCGAAGGTCTACTTCCCGGCCGGCCAGTGGTACGAGCTGCATACGGATGCGGTGCAGGAAGGTGGGCAGGAACGCATCGTCGAGCTGTCGCAGGCGCGGCTGCCGGTGTACGTCAAGGCGGGCAGCGTGGTGCCGGTGCAAGCGCTGGTGCAGACCACCAGCGAAAAACCGGCCGGCCCGCTGGCACTGCATATCTACAAGGGCGGCGCGGGCACAAGCCAGCTGTATTACGAAGACGACGGCGCCAGCTTCGCGTACCAGAAAGGCGCGTTCTACAAGCGCACGATCGGCTATGATGCATCGGCACGCCGCATCGATATCGGCGCTGCCGAGGGAAGCTACAAATCGAAATTCAGCAAGCTGCAGCTGGTGCTGCACGGCTTCGGCGACACCGCGGCGCTGGACATCAACGGCAAGCGCGTATCGCTCGACAGCGGCGCCCACGCGTTTGCCGGAACAGCAAGGACAAGCAGCGTAATCATCGATAACGACAGCGGCAAGATCGTCATCGGCTATTGAATCAAAGGCCCGGCACTGGGCTGGATCTATTTGGGGACACACAATGAAGATGGAAATGGCATCGCTTAAACCAAGGCTGACGTTCTGGCAGCTGTGGAACATGAGTTTCGGATTTTTCGGCATCCAGTTCGGCTTCGCGCTGCAAAACGCCAACACCAGCCGCATCTTCTCCACGCTGGGCGCGTCGCCCGACGACCTGCCGCTGTTCTGGCTTGCCGCGCCCGTGACCGGCCTGCTGGTCCAGCCGGTGATCGGCTACATGAGCGACAACACCTGGCACCCGTACTGGGGCCGCCGCCGTCCGTTCTTCTTCCTGGGCGCGATCTTCGCGTCGCTGGCCTTGTTCCTGATGCCGAATTCGACCACCTTGTGGATGGCGGTCGCCGTCCTGTGGATGATGGACGCCGCGATCAATGTCTCGATGGAGCCGTTCCGCGCCTTCGTCGGCGACAAGCTCGATGTGACCCAGCAGACCGCCGGCTACGCGATGCAGACCTTCTTCATCGGCTGCGGCGCGGTGGTGGCGTCGCTGCTGCCGACCATCTTCTCGGACTACTTCGCGGTCAGCAACGTGCCGGTCAACGGCATGATTCCCGACACGGTGCGCTTCTCGTTCTACATCGGCGCGCTGGTCTACCTGCTGTCGGTGATGTGGACGGTGTTCACCGCCACGGAAGCGCCGCCTGACGACCTGGCGCAGTTCCGCGCCGAGCGCAAGGCAAGCGCAGGCCTTGGCCACGCCATCGCTGAAATCCTCGGCGGCTTCGGCAAGATGCCCAAGACGATGGTGCAGCTGGCCTTTGTGCAGTTCTTCACGTGGATCGCACTGTTCGCGATGTGGATCTACACCGGCACCGCGGTGGCCGACAATGTGTGGGGCACCACCAATGCGCAGTCCGAGGCGTTCCAGGACGCGGGCAACTGGGTAGGCATCATGTTCGGCGTGTACAACGGCGTGTCGGCGCTGGCCGCCTTCATCCTGCCGATATTCGCGCGCGCCACCAGCCGCAAGGTCGTCCACACCACCTGCCTGCTCATTGGCGGCGCCAGTCTTGCCAGCATATTCATGATCACCGACAAGCAGACGCTGATCTACCCGATGATCGGCGTGGGCATCGCGTGGGCCAGCGTCCTGACCATGCCGTACGCGATCCTGGCGGGCGCGCTGCCGGCCAGGCGCATGGGCTACTTCATGGGGCTGTTCAACTTCTTCGTCGTGATCCCGCAGATCGTCAGCGGCCTGCTGCTCGGCTGGGTGACCAGCCACTTCTTCGGCGGCCACACCGTCAAGACGCTGATGCTGGGCGGCGCGTGCATGGCGCTGGCCGGCGTGCTGACGCTGTTCGTCACCGACAAGGCGCCGGAAGCGAAGTAAGTCCAAGACTATCCATGCGCCGCGAATTTTCGACCTGTCGTATCGTCATTCCAGCCTAAGACCAGCCGACAGGACGAAAACATGACCATCCAGACAGTCAACACAGTTCCGTTTGCCGGGCAGCGCCCCGGCACCTCCGGCTTGCGCAAGAAAGTGGCCGAGTTCCAGCAGCCCGGCTACCTCGAGAACTTCGTGCAGGCCATTTTCGACACCTTCCCCGACATCGCCGGCCAGACCCTCGTGGTCGGCGGCGACGGGCGCTACTTCAACCGCGAAGCCATACAAACCATCCTGCGCATGGCCGCCGCCAATAGTGTCGGCCGGGTGCTGGTCGGGCAGGGCGGCATCCTGTCGACGCCTGCCCTCAGCTGCATCGTGCGCAAGCACGGCGCCTTCGGCGGCATCGTGCTCTCGGCAAGCCATAACCCCGGCGGGCCGCACGGCGACTTCGGCATCAAGTACAACATCGGCAACGGCGGCCCCGCGCCGGAGCGCATCACCGAAGCGATCTTCACCAACACCGAACACCTGACCGCTTGGCGCATCAGCGACGAGGGACCGGTCGACCTGGACCGAATCGGGACTTCGCGCATCGAAGGCATGGAAGTGGCCGTTGTCGACGCGGTGGCCGATTATGCGGAACTGATGCAGCAGCTGTTCGATTTCGGCGCCATCCGCGCGCTGTTCGCGAGCGGCTTCCGCATGTGCTTCGACGGCATGAGCGCGGTGTCGGGGCCGTATGCCCGCACCATCATCGAAGGCATGCTGGGCGCGCCGGCCGGCACCGTCATCAACGGCACGCCGCTGGAGGACTTCGGTGGCCATCACCCGGACCCGAACCCTTTCAATGCGGCGGAACTGATCGCGCTGATGGACGCACCGGACGCACCTGACTTCGGCGCTGCCTCTGACGGCGACGGCGACCGGAACATGATCGTCGGGCGCGGCGTCGCGGTCACGCCGTCCGACAGCCTTGCCATCATCGCCGCGAATGCGCACGTGGCGCCCGGCTACCGCGCAGGCATCAAGGGCATCGCACGCTCGATGCCGACGTCCACCGCAGCCGACCGGGTGGCGCAGGCGCTGGGCGTGCCGTGCTACGAAACGCCGACCGGCTGGAAGTACTTCGGCAACCTGATGGACGCGGGCCTGGTGACGCTATGCGGCGAGGAGAGCTACGGAACCGGCTCGGACCACATCCGCGAAAAGGATGGCGTGTGGGCGGTGCTGTTCTGGCTGAACCTGATCGCCGCCAGCGGCAAGCCGGTTGACACCATCGTGCGCGAGCATTGGGCGCGCTTCGGCCGCAACTACTACTCGCGCCACGACTACGAGGCTGTCGACGCGCTCGAAGCCGATGCCATGATGGTGCAGCTGCGTGCCGGCGCCGGCAGTCTTGCTGGCACCCGGCTTGGCAGCTACACCGTCGACTACGCCGACGACTTCGTGTACACCGACCCGGTGGATCAATCGCTCGCGCAGAAGCAGGGAATACGCATCGTCATGACGGATGGCTCGCGCATCGTGCTGCGGCTTTCCGGCACCGGAACCGAAGGCGCGACCATCCGCCTGTATCTCGAAAGATACGAAGCCGACCCGTCGCGCCATGGCATTCCCACCCAGGAAGCGCTGGCGGAACTGGCGTCAATTGCTGGACACCTGGCCGGGATCGGCCAGCGCACCGGCCGCGACAGGCCAACCGTCATTACCTGAAACTCCAACCACAACTACAAAAGACAGGAACATACCAATGAAATCTACCGCCCTCGCCATCTCAGTGGCGCTCGCACTTGGCGCCATGGCGCAGCCAGCTGTCGCGGCGCCTGCCGCACAGCCGTTCATGTGGGAGAACGCGACGGTATATTTCCTGTTGACGGACAGGTTCAACAACGGCGACAGGAAGAACGACCTGGCCTACGGCCGCAAGGCCGACGGCGCGCCGATGCGCGGCTACCTGGGCGGCGACCTGGCCGGCATCACGGCTAAAATCAGGGAAGGCTACTTCGACAAGCTGGGCGTGACCGCCATCTGGATCACGCCGCCGGTGGAACAGATCCACGAAGGCACGGATGAAGGCACCGGCAAGTCCTACGGCTTCCACGGCTACTGGGCCAAGGACTTCACGAAGGTGGACGCCAACCTCGGTACCGAAGCGGACGTGCGCAAGCTGGTCGACACCGCGCATGCCCACGGCATCCGCGTACTGCTCGACGTGGTGATGAACCACACCGGTCCAGTGACGCAGACCGACACGGCATGGCCGGAAGACTGGGTGCGCACCGGCCCGGTATGCACGTACAAGGATGCAGTGACGACTATCCAGTGCACGCTGGTGAAGAACCTGCCGGACATCCGCACCGACAGCGTCAAGCCGGTCGCACTGCCGCCGCAGCTGGTGGCCAAGTGGAAGAAGGAAGGCCGCTACGAGCGCGAGGTGAAGGAGCTGGACGAGTTCTTCAAGCGCACCGGCTATCCGCGCACGCCGCGCTACTACCTGATGAAATGGCATGCGGACTGGGTTCGCAAGTACGGCTTCGACGGCTTCCGCGGCGATACGGTCAAGCATACGGAGCCAGAGGTGTGGCTTGAATTGAAGAAGGTCGCAGGCGATGCGTTTGAAGACTGGAAGCGCGCGAATCCGAAGAAGAAGCTCGGCGACGACAAGTTCTTCATGACCTCCGAGGTGTATAACTACGCGATCGGGCATGGGCGCAAGTTCGACATGGGCGGCGCAAATTACGTCGACTTCCTCGCCAATGGATTCGACAACATGATCAACTTCAGCTTCAAGGAAGATGCGAAGCTGGGCTACGAGAAGCTGTTCTCGTCGTACTCGGACCAGCTGAACGGCCCGATGAAGGGTTATTCGGTGCTCAACTACCTGAGCTCCCACGACGACGGCGCGCCATTCGACGCGATGCGCGCCAAGCCGTACGAGTCGGCGAACCTGCTGCTATTGGCGCCGGGCGCGGCGCAGGTGTACTACGGCGACGAGGCCGCGCGCGTTCTGAAGCATGAAGGCGCGCAGGGCGACGCCCATCTTCGCACCTTCATGAACTGGCAGGACCTGGCCTCGAATGCGCAGCGAGACGGATACCGCGTGGCAGACGTGCAGAAGCACTGGGCGCTGCTCGGGCAGTTCCGCAAGGCGCATCCGGCGGTGGGCGGAGGCGTGCACAGGAAGCTGGCGGACAGCCCCTACACCTTCGCGCGGACGCTGGAGCGTAACGGCGTGAAGGACAAGGTTGTTGTCGCGCTGGACGTCGCGGCCGGGAAGCCTGCCGCGATTCCGGTGGCAGGCGTGTTCGCGGATGGCGACAAGGTGCGCGATCACTACACCGGCAAAACCGCCGTGGTATCGAACGGGAGGGCGCAGTTCGACGGGGTGGGCAGCGTGGTGCTGATCGGCCAGCAGTAGATTGAGGCGGCAATGGCGGAAGATCCCTCGCTCTTCCGCCAACTCCGGCACAAAAGCCCATCCATTTACCCCGCCTGCATCCTTCAAAAACCATTGTTGGTCCATTACCTACAATAGGGTATCCTTGTCGCGATTCCGACCTATGCGACAGCAATGACCAAAGAACTCGATACTGAACAGAAGTACAGCCGCACCGCCTACGCGGACGGCCCGCGCCTGCTGGCCGATATTGGCGCCACCCATGCGCGCTTCGCGCTTGAAACCGCTCCCGGCGTGCTGCGCTCGGTGAGCGTGCTGAAGTGCGACGACTACAGCGGCATCGTGCCGCTGCTGCATTCCTACCTCGCCGACCACGCCGGCACCCGCATCAACCACGCCGCGTTCGCGCTGGCGAACCCGATCAGCGGCGACATGATCCGCATGACCAATCGCGACTGGCAGTTCTCGACCGACGAAGTGCGGCGCGAACTTGGCCTGAACACGTTGCTGATCGTGAACGATTTCACCGCGCTGGCGATGTCGCTGCCTGGCCTGTCGGGCAACGATGTGATGCAAGTCGGCGGCGGCGCGGCGGCGGACAACGCCGTGATCGGCGTGCTCGGACCGGGCACCGGCCTCGGCGTATCCGGCGTGATCCCGACGGTGGACGGCTTCGTCACGCTCGGCAGCGAAGGCGGCCACGTCAACTTCGCGCCGGCCGACGAGCGCGAGTTCGCGATCCTGCAGTACGCATGGAAGGAATGGTCGCACGTCTCGAACGAGCGCCTGATTTCCGGGCCCGGCATGGAGATCATCTACCGCGCGCTCGCCCAGCGCAACGGCATGGACGTCGCGCCGCGCACCTCGCCCGAGATCATCAGCGGCGCGCTGGAACAGAACGACCCGCTGTGCATCGAAGTCCTCGACTGCTTCAGCGGCATGCTGGGCGGCGCCGCGGCCAACCTGGCGGTGACGCTGGGCGCGTTCGGCGGCATCTTCATCGGCGGCGGCATCGTGCCGCGCATGGCGGAGTGGTTTGCCAAGTCCGGCTTCCGCGCGCGCTTCGAGGCGAAGGGGCGATTCACCGACTACCTGGCGCAGATTCCGACCTGGGTGATCATGACGCCGAATCCCGCGTTCTACGGGGTGGCGACGATCCTGTCCGAGCACCTGCGCGGGCGCAGCGGCGCTAACACGCTGATGGAACGGGTGCAGCACCTGCAGCACGAGTTGTCGCCGGCCGAGCAGCGCGTGGCGACGCTGGTGCTGGAGCATCCGCGCAAGGTATTGAACGAACCGATCGCGGAAATCGCGCGCCTGGCCGATGTCAGCCAGCCGACGGTGATCCGCTTCTGTCGCTCGCTGGGCTTCCTGGGCCTGGCCGACTTCAAGCTCAAGTTCGCGAGCAGCCTGACAGGCACGATCCCTGTGCGGCACAGCCAGGTGAGGCGCTCGGACAGCACGCACGACCTGTCGGCGAAGGTGATCGACAACACGGTTTCGGCGATTTTGCGCTTCCGCGACCAGCTGGACGTGGTATCGATCGACCGCGCGATCCACCTGCTGCGCAAGGCGAACAAGGTCGAGTTCTACGCGATGGGCAACTCGCGCGTGGTGGCGCTGGACGGCCAGCACAAATTCTTCCGCTTCCGGATTCCGACCTCGTCGTATGGCGATTCGCACCTGTTCACGCTTGCCGCCGAACTGCTGAAGCCGGGCGACGTGGTCATCGCGATTTCCACCTCGGGCAAGCTGCCGGAACTGCTGTCGGCGGTGGATGCCGCGCGCACGGCGGGAGCGGACGTCATCGCCATCACCAGCAGCAAATCGCCGCTGGCGAAGAAGGCGACGATCTGCCTGTCGGTGGACCACACTGAAGACAGCACGACCTTCCTCTCGATGATTTCGCGGATACTGCAGCTCCTGCTGATCGACATCATGTCCGTCGGCATCTCGCTGGGCGGCGGCGACACCGATGCCGAAACCGAAGGCAAGCGCCTCCTCATCTCCCACACTGACGTTTAAGTTTCTAAAATCGGGGTCAGACCATAATGGCGTTGACTTAAGCTTTTGAAGCCCACTTTTTCGTGGCTCTGGTGTTGTAAACAATATTTTGTTGTGTTAACTTTGCGGCGTGATACTTTCAGACGCCATATTGTTTGCCAACGAAGTACCTGAGCCGTTCGACTGGAACCGACTCGGCGAACATTTGCCGTTTGAATGGATAGAGGCCGCCCTTGTGGAGCAAGGGAAGGCAAGCATACGCCATCGTCGCCTCCCGGCGCAGCAGGTCGTCTGGTTAGTGATCGCACTGGCGCTGTATCGCCATCATTCTATCGGCGAGGTACTCGCTGAACTGGACTTGGCGCTGCCAAACGTAACAGCGCCGTTTGTGACGGATGGTGCGGTGACACGAGCGCGCCAGCGACTTGGCGCGAAGCCCGTCGAGTGGCTTTGCCAGATGTCGGCGAAGGCGTGGAGCAGCCAGGACAAAGAAGCCTACCTGTTCAACGGCCTCGTTTTATTGGCAATCGACGGCACCACTCTGCGCACCCAAGACAGTGCGGCAAACCGGGCCCACTTCGGGGCGCAGGCCTATGCCAAGGGGACTGTCGCGAGCTATCCCCAGGTGCGCGGCGCGACCCTGACCCATGTGCCCACCCATCTGGTTGTCGACGCACGATTTGGTCCTTACGCCACCAGCGAAAAAGCCTTCGCAATGGAACTTATCGACAGCATCGCCGACGATTCGCTGACCGTCGTCGATAAAGGTTTCTTGTCTGCGGAGCTGCTGTGTCGAATCACCACTCGCGGGCGCAATCGTCATTTCCTCGTTCCCGCCAAGAGTAATACCAAATGGACCGTTATCGAAGGTGGTCCAGATGACGCGATCGTGGAAATGCAAGTGTCGGCAGCGGCGCGCAAGAAGGCGCCCGAGCTGTCCAAGACTTGGCGCGCACGCGCTATCGCGATGATCGATTCGAAAGGCCAAAAGCATTTCTTGCTCACATCCCTGACCGATCGCATCGCATTTAAGGCCGCTGAACTGATCGCGTGCTACGCCCGCCGCTGGCACATTGAAACCAGTTACCGCGAGCTCAAACAATCAATGATGGGCATGGCGTTGACGTTGCGTAGTCAAACGGTCGACGGCGTCATGCAGGAGATTTGGGGCGCGATTATTGCCTACAACCTGATTCGACTTGAAATCGCGAAGGCGGCGCTCGATGCCGGATGTGCCCCGACCGACATCAGTTTCGTGCGTGCGTTTCACACCATCCAATATGAACTGCTTTGGGCTGCCGCCACTCGGGCGCAAGGCAAGCTGCCATCCTTGCTTCAGAACATGCGGCAAAGGCTCGTCACCGAGCTCACTGTAAAACGACCCGGCAGGAAACATGACCGGGTCGTTAAATCGAAATCGCAGCGCTACCCATTCAGGAAAACTAAGAAAATAGCTTAAGTCAACGCCATTAGGGTCAGACCACCAATTCCGAAACATTTCGGAATTGGTGGTCTGACCCCGATTTATACGAAACATTTCGGAATTGGTGGTCTGACCCCGATTTATACGAAACATTTCGGAATTGGTGGTCTGACCCTGAGCCTTCCCCTCATATTTCGTACGTCTCGAGCATGGACCCGAGCTCGTTCAACGCTTCGG
>NZ_QYUP01000116.1 GCF_003590855.1 Massilia cavernae | reverse complement strand
CGATCCCGAGCTTCGTGGTCTTCTCGTTTTTCAGTAGGTTGAGAGCAATTCGACGCAGGATGGCGAAATTTTGCGCAGCTTCGCCTACGCGGATACGGCAATCGTCCTCGCGAAATGCGACGTCCAGAACCCAGTGCATGCAGTTTTCGATGCCCCAGTGTGCCCGTACGGTCTGAGCGAGATGCGCCGCTTTGGCCGGCAGGCTGCTGATGTAGTATCGGCGTTCGACGCTGGTTTTGCCGCTACTGTTTCTGCCAATAATTTCACGCGTCGATTCGATCATGATTAGGCTTTGCAGGCCGGACCAGTGCTGGTTTTGCTGACCGAGCCAGGCGACGTCGTTGGTTACCAAGCAGCGCCGGGTTTCGATCCGTCCGTGATCTTTTTCCGTCTGGCTGTCATCCCAGAACGGGCGATCCAACTTGCCGCTATCTGCGGCATCGAACCACAGCTTGACGGCTTCGGACAGACCGGGCTGGTTGTCCTTCACGCCCAGCACATAGTCGGCGCCGCTTGCGACGATATTGGCCGCGATGTCGTGCTGGCATCCCATCGCGTCAATCGTGATTATGGCGCCTTTGATGTCCAGCGTCGCCAACAGTTCCGGTATCGCCGTGATCTCGTTACTCTTGTCGGCTGTCCGGACCTGTCCCAGCGTCAAACCGCTTGCGCTGCTCCATGCCGACACTAGGTGAATGGCACTCTGCTTGCCATCATGCGAGCCACGTACGCACTTGCCATCGATGGCAATGTGCTGTCCCTTCAGCGAGGGACACATTGAACTCATCCAGCGCACGAAGCATGCCTCGAACTGCGTTGCGTCGAGCAGCGAAAAGACCCGTCCGAAGGTGTCGTGCGAGGCGATGCCATTGGCAAATGGAAGGTGCTGGCGCAACCAGTCGAGCTTCATCTCGCTCCATTCGACAACATTGGTCCAGCTCTCTGCCCCACTGATGACGGCGCAGATCGCGGCCAACAGTAATTCGTCGAGTTGATATGCGCATTGCCGCGCACGCGGATCGCGCAATTCATCGAATGCTTCCACCAACGACATCGGTCCGTTTGCCATTTTCTCGCTCAAATATCGAGAGTAAACGCCATTCTGAGCGAGTTTACAAGCAATACTTGCAACCTTTGCTCATGACAACGAGATCGCCTTCATGCAATTGCCCTGGCTGGGGGGCGGCTGGCGCTCCTCCGGGTGCCGGGATGGGTGTATATTGCTGGCGAACTCGTCAATTCGCAATGGAACGCCTATGTCCCCGGTACTACTTTTCTGTGTCCTGATTGCCTACTTCGCCTTGTTGATGGGCGTGGCCTGGGCCACCTCGCGCAACGCCAACAACGACAGTTTCTACATCGGTAACAAGAGCTCCAACTGGATGCTGGTCGCCTTCGGCATGGTCGGCACCACGCTGTCGGGCGCCACCTTCATCAGCGTGCCCGGCGCGGTCGGCTCGGACGCCTTCGGCTACGGACAGATCCTGATCGGCTACGTGATCGGCTACATTGCGGTGGCCTACATCCTGCTGCCGCTGTACTACCGGCTCAAGCTGACCTCGATCTACCATTACCTGGACGTGCGCCTCGGCCGCCGCTCCTACCAGTCCGGGGCCTCCTTCTTCATCCTCTCGCGCCTGCTGGGCGCCACCGCGCGCCTCTACCTCGTGGTCAACATCCTGCAGGCGATCATCCTCGACAGCCTGGGCGTGCCGTTCTGGCTTACCACCCTGGTCATCCTCGGCATGATCCTGATGTACACCTACGAAGGCGGCGTCAAGACCATCGTCTGGACCGACACCCTGCAGACGACTTGCATGCTGATTGGCCTGGTGGCCTGCGTGGTCTACCTGCTGACCCAGCTCGACATGTCGGTCGGCCAGAGCCTGGCGGCCATGGACGCGCGCGGCCTGTCGACCATCTTCACCACCGACTTCGACAGCCCGAACTTCTTCCTCAAGCAGATCGTCGCCGGCGCCTTCATCGTCCTGACGATGACCGGCATGGACCAGGAAATGATGCAGAAGACGATCTCGGTGAAAACCCTGAAGGACTCGCAAAAGAACCTGCTGAGCCTGACCCTGATCCTGATGGTGGTGCTGTCGATCTTCCTGTTCCTCGGCGGCCTGCTGTACCTGTACGCGCCCGTGGCTGGCGTCACCGCCACCGGCGACAAGATATTCCCGGCGGTCGTCATGGGCCAGCTGCCCGCGGCGGTGCAGATCATCTTCCTGATCGCGCTGATCTCGGCCCTGTTCCCCAGCGCCGACGGCGCCATCACCGCGCTGACCTCGAGCTTCTGCATCGACCTGCTGGGCCTGAAACGCCGCGACGACCTGTCGGAGGCGGACAAGGTGAAATGGCGCCAGCGCGTCCACCTCGGCTTCGCCTTCCTGTTCCTGCTGCTGGTGATGGCCTTCAAGTGGGCCGACAACCCGAGCATGATCATCGTGATCCTGAAGCTGGCCAGCTACACCTACGGCCCGCTGCTTGGCCTGTTCGCCTTCGGCATCCTGACCAGCCGCCACCTGAACGACCGCTGGGTGCCGGCGATCGCGGTCGGTGCCCCCATCCTGTGCGGTTTGCTTGAGTTCAATCAGGCGCACATCCTCGGCAGCTACCGCCTTGGACTTGAACTCCTGATGGTCAACGGTATATTGGTGTTTGCCGGCTTGTGGGCCATTTCGAGCCGCGAGCGGCGCGATACGGCCGCGGTTGCGGCCTGATTCTTCCGAGAACATAATGACAACGAAGCCCGGTTTTCGCTTACAGTGCTTATCGGGATTACCGTAATCACTTATTTGCTGGAGTATCGATGTCATTCAAGCCCATGTATTACCTGCGCCGCGGCTTCGGCATGTTCTGGACCGCGCTCGACGCGACCCGGCGCACCTTCTTCAACCTGCTGTTCCTGCTGATCGTCATCCTGCTGGTATGGGGCGTGTTCTTCGGCGGCGCCAAGCCGATCGCCAGCAAGACCGCGCTGGTGCTCGACCTGAAGGGCAGGCTGGTCGAGCAGCACAGCGGCACGCTGCGCGAAGCACTGGTGGCCAACGTGCGCGGCGACGAGCGCCGCACCGTGCAGCTGCGCGATGTGCTGGCCGTGCTGGATGCGGCCGCCATGGACCCGCAGATTACCAGCGTGGTGCTGATGCTCGACGAACTCGAAGGCGGCGGCCAGGCCATGCTCAATGAAGTCGGCGGCGCGCTGGAGCGCGTGAAGGCGACCGGCAAGCCGGTGGTGGCCTGGGGCGGCAGTTACGACCAGCGCCAGTACCGCATCGCCTCGCACGCCAACGAGGTCTACCTGCACCCGATGGGCATGGTGCTCATCGAAGGCATGGGCCGCTACCGCAACTACTACCGCGATGCGCTCGACAAGGTCGGCGTCACCGTCAACCTGATGAAGGTCGGCACCTACAAGAGCTTCGCCGAGCCCTTCATCGGCAACGGCCCGTCGGAAGAGGCGGCCGAAGCGGACGCCTTCCTGTACCACGCGCTGTGGGGCAGCTACACCGCCAGCGTCGAGAAGAACCGCAAGCTGCCGGCCGGCGCGATCGACAAGGCCATCCAGGCCCTGCCCGAAACCATGACCGCGCTGAACGGCGACACCGGCAAGCTGGCGCTGCAAGCCAAAATGGTCGACGGCCTGAAAACCCGCGACGAAGTGCGCGAGCTGATGATGAAGCGCGGCGCACCCGACCTGGAGAAGAAACCTTCCGCCAGGTCTCGTTCAACGAATACCTGGCGCGCCAGCGTCCCAAGCTGTTCGGCGACGGCGTCGGCGTGGTGGTCGCCTCCGGCGACATCATCGACGGTAACGCCAGCCCGGGCACGATCGGCGGCGTGTCCACTGCAAACCTGATCCGCCGCGCACGCGAGGACGAGCAGATCAAGGCCATCGTGCTGCGCGTCGACTCGCCGGGCGGCAGCGCCTACGGCTCGGAACTGATCCGGCGCGAGCTGGAACTGGCGCGCAAGGCCGGCAAGCCGGTGGTGGTTTCGATGGGCAATGTGGCGGCTTCCGGCGGCTACTGGATTTCGATGGCGTCCGACGAAGTGATCGCCGACCCGACCACCATCACCGGCTCGATCGGCGTGTTCGCCATCCTGCCGACCGCGGAAAAAGTGGTCGGCAAGATGGGCATCCACACCGCCGGCGTGCGCACTACGTGGCTGGCGGACGCCTACAATCCACTGCGTCCGCTCGACCCGCGCTTCGGCCAGCTGGTCCAGTCGAGCATCAACCACATCTACAGCGAGTTCACCACCAAGGCCGCCGCGGCGCGCAACACGACGCCGGCAAAGATCGACGAAGTGGGCCAGGGCAGGGTATGGACCGGCGTGCAGGCGCAGGAACGCGGCCTGGTCGACACGCTTGGCGGCTACCACGACGCGATCGCTTCGGCGGCGCGGCGCGCGAAGCTTGGCGCCGACTACCGGGTGGCCTACATCGAACAGGACAGCTCGCGCTTCGAGCGCTTCCTGCAGATGTTCGGCGCGTCGGCCGCCACCGCGGTGAACATCGAGCTCAAGCTTGGCATGCTGCCGACCGGGATCCCAACCGGCGCGGTGGCCGGCGTGACCCGCGACCTTGGGTGGCTGGCCGACCTGACCGAGGGCCGCAAGCCGTTCGCGGCGGTCACCCATTGCATGTGCGGCGAATAGCGTACCTGTCGGCGGATTGACAGCGGCGGCCCTGGTGGCCGCCGTTTTCAATTCCGGGGTGCGCCAGCTAACAGACCCGCCGGCGCAGCCGTCCTACCATCCGTTTTCAGGCTCAACGAGCGAAGGAGAATGACGTGGACGAACAGGACCCGAAACGCAAAAACATGCAACCGCCGATTCCGAGCCACCTGCCGGACCAGGCGCCGAAGGAAGACGAGGAAAAGATCGCGGGCACCGACCAGGTGCCGGGGCACGGGCCGCACGACAAGCCATTGGCCGGGTCGCCGGGGCTGGCCTCCGGCCCGAAGATGGACAACGTCGGCGGTGCAGGGCTGGGCAAGGCGCCCGGTGACGGCGACTCGACCACGCGTGACCGCGATACGAAAGTCGATCAAAAACCATAAGCACCGTCGTTTCCGGCATTGCCGGAACCGACTGCCCGCGAAAGCGGGCACCCATACTGAGTGTGCGTCATCGATTCAGCATGGGTGCCCGCCTCCGCGGGCACGACGTGATCAGAGTTGTAGCCAGTATGTAACGCCATGTACGGCAGTTACATCTAAAGCAAGCTGCCCGGTTCTTCCTCTGCGGCATGCCAGTCAGCCGCTCATCACTACCCCTCCCGAACCCTGCAAACACCCTGTATTGTCGCGTTCAGCGTGCGGTATGAGACATAAGTAATCCATGTCTCCATGCTAGAGTTCTTGCAAGAAATGAATCATTTTTTGCGCCGCCCGGCACACAAGGACCAGCATGATGGAACGACACTTACAACGCCGCCGACATCCCATGCCCGTTACCCCGCGCAACCGGCGCGCCAAAATCATCGGCACCGATGATCGCGGTACTCCGCGATAGATCGCGCTTGCGCCCTGCCTGGTGATCTCAGCGAAAAGCCCGACGCCGGCGGCGAGCTCCCCGGGAGGGCCCGGTCCCGCAGCGCAGCAGCTCCCCGGCCCAAGGCGGGCGGGCGGACCGAGCGGCACGCGGCCCTTGCCGACGGGGAGGACGCAGGGCTCCCGCAACCACCGTCGGCGTGGCCACCGCCGAACTGGCCGACATCCCGGTCGTCATCGACGCCCTGGGCACCGTTACCGCGGCGGCCACCACCACGGTGCGCCCGCAGGTTTCGGGCATCCTCCAGAAAGTCCACTTCACTGAGGGCCAGCTGGTCAGGCAGGGGCAGGTAATGGCCACCATCGACCCGCGCTCGTTCGACATGGCGCTGCTACAGGCGACCGGCCAGCGCCAGCGCAACGAGGCGCAGCTGGAAAGCGCGCGCGTCACGCTGTCGCGCTTCCGCACGCTGCTGGTACAGGACTCGATCGCGCGCCAGGAAGTCGACACCCAGGCCGCGCTGGTCAAGCAGCTCGAAGGCACCATCATGACCGACCGCGCGGCCGAAGGCGTGGCGCGCCTTAACCTCAGCCACACCCACGTCAAGGCTCCGATCACGGGCCGGGTCGGCCTGCGCGTGGTCGACATGGGCAACCTGGTGGGCAGCGGCGACGCCAACGGCATCGCCGTCATCACCCAGCTGTCGCCGATCGACGTCGAATTCGCGGTGCCGCAGGACCAGGTGCCGCTGCTGCAGGAGCAGATCGCCGGCGGCGGCACCTTGCCCGCCACCGCGCTCGACCGCACTCGCAGCAGGACGCTTGCCAGCGGCCGCTTCGCCGCGCTGGACAACCAGGTCGATACGCAAACCGGCACGGTGCGCGCCAAGGCCAGGTTCGAGAACACGAAGCAGTTGCTGTTCCCCAGCCAGTTCGTCAACCTGCGCCTTCAGCTGCGCACCATCGAGGATGCCGTGATGGTGCCGGTGACCGCGCTGCGCCACGGCGCCAAGGGCGATTTCGTCTACGTGCTCGACCCGGACAAGCGCACGGTCGCCGTGCGCGAGGTCGCGCGCGGCCAGGCGACCGTCGACAAGGTGCAGGTGCGCACCGGGCTGAAGGCGGGCGAACAGGTGATCACCGAAGGGGCCGACCGCCTGTAGGACGGCGCCAGCGTTACGCTGGCGGGCGACCAGCCGGCAGCCGGCGCCGGGCAACGCGGCCGCCGCCAGCGCGAGAGGCAGTAATGAATCCGTCCGGCCCCTTCATCGCGCGCCCGGTCGCCACGGCGCTGCTGATGCTGGCGATCGTGCTGTCCGGCCTGGTGGGCTTCCGCTTCCTGCCGCTGTCGGCGCTGCCGCAGGTCGACTACCCGACCATCCAGGTGCAGACGCTGTACCCCGGCGCCAGCCCGGAAGTGATGTCGCGCACCGTCACCGCGCCGCTGGAACGGCAGTTCGGCCTCGGCCAGACGCTCGACGTCGCCGAACAGGAAGTGCAGGCGGCGATCAATGCGGGCAGCTCGCTGCTGCCCGCCGACCTGCCGGCGCCGCCGGTCTACGCCAAGGTCAACCCGGCCGACGCGCCGGTGCTGACCCTGGCGATCACCTCCGACACGCTGCCGCTGACCGAAGTGCAAAACCTGGTCAACACCCGCCTCGCGCTGAAGATCAGCCAGGTGTCCGGCGTCGGCCTCGTGACCCTGAGCGGCGGCCAGCGTCCCGCCGTGCGCATCCAGGCCGACACGGATGCGCTGGCGACCCAGGGCCTCGGCCTCGATACGCTGCGCACCGCCATCGCGGCCGCCAACGCCAACAGCGCCAAGGGCAATTTCGACGGCCCGACCCGCTCCGACCGGTCGGCGTGCCGTCGACCCTGCTCGAGCGCCGCCCGGACATCGCGGCCGCCGAACGCCGGGTGGAGGCGGCCAATGCGCAGATCGGCATCGCGCGCTCGGCCTACTACCCGAACATCGGCCTGTCCGGTTCCATCGGCAGCGGCGGCAGCCGGGTGTCGGACCTGTTCAGCGTGTCGAACGCGGTGTGGTCGTTCGGCCTGTCGGTGGCGCAGAGCATTTTCAACGCGGGCGCCACGCGCGCGGGCGTCCAGGGCGCGGAAGCTTCGCACCAGGTCGCGGTGGCGCGCTACCGCCAGACCGTTCTCGATGCCTTCGGCGATGTCGAGAACCAGCTGTACGCGGCGCGCGTGCTGGCCGACCAGCAGGTGTTGCGCAAGCAGGCGTCGGACGCGGCCGACCAGGTCGAAACCCAGATGCTCAACCGCTACAAGGCGGGGCAGGTGGGCTATTCGGAAGTCGTGCAGGCGCAGACCAGCGCGCTGGTGCAGGTGCAGGCCGACCGCCAAGCGACGGCAGTGGCCCTGATCCAGTCGCTGGGCGGCGGCTGGCACGCCACGCCCCGGTAAGGGCTAGTGCGCGGCGGCCGGCGGGTTGATGTCGACCTGCTGGACTTTCGGGTCGCGTTCCGGCGTCAGCGTGAAGAACACGTCCATCGTGCCAGTTTCACCGATCAGCGCGAAGGTTCGCGCAGCTGGTTCTCGGCCCTGAGCGGCCCCACTGACTTGATCCGGCCGATCGGCGCCAGCTTTTCGCGCGCATGGACAATCCAGTCTTCGCGCGAGCGGTCCATGAAGAAGTTCTCGGCCACGATGGCTGCGCCAAGCGGCTGGTCCCATGACTGCAGCAGTTCGGCCACCTGTTTGTGGCGCTGCGCCAGCACGGCCGACGGCATCGCCGCGCGCGCGGGCAGCTTCGCCTTCTCGACCAGCAGGTTGAGCGCCTTGCTGGTCGGACCGTACACCTGGCCGTAGCGCAGGTTAGTAAAGGCGATGACGCCGATACCGTGGTCGGGCGCGAAGCGGTACTGGCTGCCGTAGCCGGGCAGGCCGCCGGCGTGGCCGACGGTGACGACGTTGCGGCTGTCGCGTGCCCAGTGCAGGCCGTAGCCGTAGAAGCCGACCTTCGGATTCGGCGTCTTGTCGTCGGTGAGGGTGGCCTTCGGCGCCATCGAGGCGAACATGTGCGGCTGCTGCATTTCGCGCACCGAGGCGCGCCGCAGCGGCCCGGCCTCAAGCCCGTCGCGGGCCGGCCATGCGTCGAGGTGGAAGGCAACGTAGCGCGCGAAATCGTCCATGGTCGTGATCAGGCCGCCCATCGCGGCGCCGTCGCCGTCATGCAGCACTGGTTCGGCCACCCAGTTGTCGCGGTCGCGCCGGTAGCCCTGGGCGAAACGTTCGCGCGGCACCTCGTCGAATTCCCATACCGTGTTCTTCATGCCCAGCGGGCGCAGGATGTTCTGCGTGATGTAGTCCTGGAAGCGCAGTCCCGATACTTTAGTGATGACTTTACCCAGCAGGATGTAGCCCAGGTTGCTGTACTCGTACTCCATGCCGGGCGCGTTCGAGAACGACAGGCCGGCGCCGACGATGCGCGCGATGGCCTCATTGTCCACAGCCATCTGGCGGTCGCCCCAGGGATTATCCTCGGGCAATCCGGTCGACATGGTCAGCAGGTGGCGCAAGGTGAGCGGCGGCGAATCGGCGGTCGGCAGGCGCAGCGTGCGCAGTTCCGGCAGGTAGTCGGCGGCCGCGTCGTCGAGGCGCAGCTTGCCGCGGTCGCGCAGCTGCAGCACCGCCATCGCGGCGAAGCTCTTGGTCATCGAGGCGATGCGGAACGGTGTGGTGGCGCCGGCGGGCGTCTTGCGCTCGACATTGGAGAACCCGATCGAGCGCACGTGCGCAAGCCTGCCGTCCATGACCACGCCGTACACCAGGCCCGGCAGCCGTTCCTTCTTCGCCAGGTCGGCATACATCGCGTCGATTTCCGGCAGCAGCGCGGACACGCGCGCGGCGCGTCCGGCGTCGGCAAAGGCCGGCGGCACGAAGCTGCCGGCGGCAGGTGCAAGCTGGGCAAATGCGGGTGCGCCGGTGGCGGCAAGCATCAGGACAAGGGCGGTCGTTGCGATGCTGCGTGGTCTTTTCATGCGCGATGATCCTTTGTTGTTGGCTGGCGGCTGGCGCTGCCCGGATTAATTTACGGAACCAGGGCAATGATACAAGTTCAATCGGAAGCTGTGTGTGTCATGGCGGTCTCGTTGTGGTGTAATGCGTCTGAAGCAGCGCCCATAATTTTTCTTTGAATCGCAGATGACCAATACCACCAAAACCGACAGCGTGCCCTACGTGGTGCGCCGCTCCAACATTCACGGCAACGGCGTGTTCGCGCGCCGCAAGATCCGCGAGGGCGAAGTGATCGACGAATACAAGGGCGAACGGATCGATTGGGATGAAGCCAACCGGCGCGCCGAACAGGCGGACGGACCGCTGAACCACACCTTCTTCTTTTCGCTCGCCGACGGCCGCGTGATCGACGGCGGCAGCCAGGGCAACGACGCGCGCTTCATCAACCACGCGTGCGAGCCGAATTGCGAAGCGCAGGAAGACGACGGCAGAGTGTTCATCCACGCGCTGCGCGACATCGAGCGCGGCGAGGAGTTGAACTACAACTACGCGCTGGTATACGAGGAACGCCACACGGCGGCGGTCAAGCGCCAGTTCGCCTGCAACTGCGGCTCGCCCGGCTGCACCGGGACCATGCTGGCGCCCAAACGCAAGGCTAGAAAGGCCGCGGCCAAGAAGTGAGCATCCGGAGTGCCGCCATCGGGCTGTCGCTGCTCGCCGCCATGCCGGCGCGGGCCGACAGCAACGCGGACCTGATCGGCTTGATCAACGCCTACCGCGCCGCACCTGGCGAGTGCGCGGGACGCCAGGCCCGCCCCGCACCGCCGCTGGCGCCGTCAAAAGCGCTGTCCGCCATTCGCATCGGCACCGGCACCATCCTGCAGGCCGCGCTCGAGGATGCCGGCTATGTGTCGCGCCGCGCCGAAGCCATCACCGTGTCCGGCCCGTCGGATCCGCGTGAGGTGATGGAGCTCATCGAGCGCAGGTACTGCGCCTCGCTGCTGAGCCCCCAGTTCACCGAAGCGGGCGTGCGGCGCGACGGCGGTGAGTGGCAGCTCGTGCTTGCGCAGCCTATCCCAAAAGTCGTACTGCCCGATTGGCCCGTGGCGGGACGCACCATGCTCGGCGCCGTGAACGCCGCGCGCGCCGTCGCGCGCAGCTGCGGCGAGGAAGACTTTCCGCCCGCGCCCGCACTTTCGTGGAACCAGGCACTGGGCGAAGCGGCCCAGGCCCACAGCCGCGTGATGGCCAGGACCAAACGGCTGACCCACCAGGAGCCGGACGGCAGCCAGGTGGGCGAGCGCGCCTCGCGCGCCGGCTACCGCTGGCTGCGCATCGGCGAGAACATCGCGTCCGGCCAGCCCACGCCGGAAGAAGCGGTGGCAAGCTGGCTGACCAGCCCGGGCCACTGTGCCAACATCATGAGCGCCGGCTTTACCGAGATGGGCGCGGGCTACGCCATTAATCCCGACAAGCGCCTTGGCACCGTGTACTGGACCCAGGTATTCGGCATGCCGCGCTAGTCTTACTGTGTCACAAATTAAATCGTGTCATGCGGCGGCAGCAAGGACAGTGCTGTAGTTGTGCTGCGATGGCACTGGCGATTTGCCATCGCAGCGTTGCAATAGAGTCAGACACATGACGCTGCGCTCGCCCGGCTTCCGCGAGCGACGTAATCGTTGGGTAAACCAGGCGTTTTTGGTTCCGCAGTGTTTTTTTTAGCGCCTGGATGCTTGAGGCGCTGCATGGTCAAAAAGCCGTAAGCGGCAATGCAAAGCGTGGCGTGATGGTGAAACCCCCGCCAACCGCGACCCTCGTAATGCCCGAGCCCGAATTCTTGCTTCAGTTCCTGATAGTCGCGCTCGATTCGCCAACGCATTTTTGTCACGAATACGATTTGCTCAAGGGTTGCATCGTCGGGCGCTGTCGAGAGGAAGTATTTCAGAGGCTCCACGTCGCCCTCCGGCCATTCGATCAGCAGCCATTCCTCGGCGCGCATCTCGGTACCGAGGTAGTCTCGGTGAGCGGGACGCACCCGCACGGCGGCAAAGCGAGAGGACAGGTTGGTATTGGAACCTTCCCTCCATATGACCGAGCGGTAGGCTTGCGACGGCAGCGACATTGCCAATGCTTTCACGGAAACCGGCTCGTTGCCGACCTCGCGGCGTAGCCGCGTCGGACGTATGCCACGACCACTCCATGCCTTGGGCGGCAGCGGCGCAGTGCCTGGCGCCCACACCGTGGTCGCCGGCCGAATGCCAACCGCATACAGCATGCCCAGTTCGGTAATGCCATCGCGAAAGCCAGTGTCGTCACCATACCCAGCGTCGGCCAGGACCACGCCCGGTGGCGTGCCCGATTCAAGCGCGCCGCGCAGTTGCTCAAGCGCGATTTCGGGCTTGGTCGCAAAGGCGATCTCTTCCGGCACTCCAGCCACAGCTCGACGTTCCGGATCGCTTGCCCAATCTTTGGGAAGGTAAAGTTGATAAGCGATTGGCATACTACCCAGCTCGGTGGCGAGCGACAAGCTGACGGCAACCTGGCAGTTGTCCTGCTTGCCAAGTTGACCGCAATACTGACGCGCCACGCCCACCGAATGCTTGCCTTTCTTTGGGAAACCTGTGTCGTCGATGATCCAATAATGTCCGGTATCGGTGACCAACAGCGGTTTGACGTGATCACACACCGATGCCAGTACGGCGTTGTCCGACCACGCCGACTTCGCCACAAAATGATGGAGGGATTGATGTCTGGCGCGCACACGTATCGGCTCGATATGCGCCGCGAGCGGCTCGACGCTCTTGCGGGCAATCGGAAGCATGAGTCCTTTGCAGTAATCCTTCAAGCTTGCCCTGCGATCCATGTGGCCCAATGCCTCGCAGAGGTGCTCAAGGTAGATATCCAGCTCAGCCAAATTCGCCATTCCCGTCTCCTGTCGTTATAGACAGTTCAACAGTATACGCACATAATTTACTTTATGACACAGTAAGACTAGGTGGTTGGATCGATAAACTGCACCCAAATGCCGTTCGACCGATCCAACAGTTCGCCTGCACTACACTATTTCTTCCTCGGGTCGTCTGCGGGGTTGACGTAGTTAATGGCCCAAGGCCCCACACCGTGAACTTGAACGATGGTCGCCTTCTTAGTCCAACCAAAGTGATTGGTCTTCGGCTGCATGATGGCGACGCTGCCGGCGGATAGTGCCTTTGTCTTGGATCGGTCCAGTTTGTCCCCGGTGCCCATGTTGAAAGTACCGGAGATCACCGTGACGTGCTCGATCGCCGGATGCCAGTGGGCGGGTATCTGGTAGTTCGCCGGGAGTTTCACACGAATGGTAAACGGCACCGCCTCGTTGAGCGGGCCTTCGATTACAGCAAGCTTCGCTCCAGCCGGCAACGATGGTACGTCCGTCCACTTGAACTCATCCGGGGTGACCATTATGTGGGTATCCGATTGGGCCCAGGTTGCGGGCCCTCCCAGGCAGCTTAGGGCGAGAGTTACGAACAGTGCAGGAAGCGTGTTTCTCATAGTGATCTCCTACGAACGTTTTTGTTGGAGCCATGAAAGATGGCCGGCGGGCATCGGCTCCATCACGCCCGCCTAGCGCCTGAGTTAAGGGCACCAGCGGCACAAAAAAACCAACCATTTGGCCCACGAACCGCTGAATGACGAAACCGTAAATTTTGCTGCGTCGAACGTGAAGTAGACACCCCCAACCGCCTCCTCCTCCCCCGACCAGTCTTGAGATTCCGCACGGAAGACCAGTGCCTTTATTTTATTATCAAAAAATTACCTTACTTTAGCATACCCGAATCCTACTAAGCGAAACATCGTCAATACGCCCGCCATTCCACGATACAAAATGATTCTCACCTAATTGCAACAGCGATATACTCCCCGCTTGCTTTCTTTTTTGGGGTTATATTTTGTTCAAATCCATCGCATTGCCAGTCATCTTGCTGGGCGTTTTCGCCACCGCGCAAGCCGACGAAGGCCAATGGCAGCCGCACCAGTTGCCGCAGCTGAAATCCGAACTCAAGCGCATCGGGATCACCATCCCGGCCGAAAAGCTGAACGACCTGACCCGCCACCCGATGAGCGCCATCGTGTCGCTGGGCGGCTGCTCGGCCTCGTTCGTGTCGCCTGACGGCCTGGTTGTCACCAACCACCACTGCGCGTACGGCTCGATCCAGCGCAACGCGACCCCGGAAAAGAACTACATCGTCAACGGCTTCCTGGCAAAGACCCGCGCCGAAGAACTGCCGGGCGGCCCGAACGCGCTGGTGTATGTGACCGAAAAGGTCGAAAACGTCACCGACCGCGTGCTCAAGGGCCTGTCGCCGGCGATGAGCGGACGCGAACGCCACGAGACCGTGGAAGGCCGCGTCAAGCAACTGATCGCCGAATGCGAGTCCGACAAGGCCTACCGCTGCTCGGTGCCGAGCTTCCATCGCGGCCTCGAGTACTACCGCATCAAGCAGCTGATGATCAAGGACGTACGCGTGGTGTACGCGCCGCCCGACATGGTCGGCAACTACGGCGGCGACGTCGATAACTTCGAGTGGCCGCGCCAGACCGGCGACTTCGCCTTCCTGCGCGCCTACGTCGGCAAGGACGGCCGCCCGGCCGATCCGTCGCCGGACAACGTGCCTTACAAGTCGAAGGACTTCCTGGTGGTGTCGGCCGAAGGCCTGAAGAACGGCGACCCGATCCTGCTGGCCGGCTACCCTGGCCGCACCAGCCGCTACAAGCTGCCGTCCGAGATCCGTTTCGCGCGCGACGCCAACTTCCCGCTGCGCGTGACCGAGATGCAGGCAGACCTGGCCACCATTGCCACCGCCACCAAGGGCAATGCGCAGTACGACGTGCGCTACGCCAGCGTGGTCAAGAGCATCAACAACGTGCTGAAGAAAACCCAGGGTCTGCTGGACGGCTTCGCGCGCAAGGACATCGCCGCCATCAAGGACGTGCAGGACGCCGAGTTCCGCGCATGGTTCAACCAGCCGGCCAACCAGAAGGGCGCATCCAAGACCCTGCTGGCCGACCTGGACGCGGTGATCGCCGCCGACATGGCGCTGTCGGAAGAGGAGTTCGGATGGGCGGTCGCTACCAACAGCGACCTGCTCAAGAGCGCACGCACGCTGTACCGCCTGGCGCTGGAACAGCAGAAGCCCGACGCCCAGCGCGAAAGCGGCTACCAGGAGCGCGACCTGTCCTTCATCAAGGCGCGCCTGACCCGCCTCGAGCAGTCGTTCGTGGTGTCGGTCGATGAGGCTCGCTTCATCGGATCGCTGCAGCGCTACGGCAAGCTGGCCGCGAAGATTCACCCGCAGGGCCTCGACCCGCTGCTGCCTGCCACCGACGCCGTCGGTGCTCTGTACAAGCAGACGCAATTGGGCGACACCGCCCAGCGCCTCGGCTGGATCGGCAAGGACGCCGCAAGCTTCAAGGCTTCCGACGACGCCTTCATCAAGCTGGCGGTCAAGCTGCATGACACCGCGCTGTCGCTCGAGAACCGCCGCAAGGAAATCGACGGCAACCTCGAACGCGTAATCCCGCAATACATGTCGGCCGTGATCGCATGGAAGAAGTCGCAGGGCAAGCCGGTCTACCCGGACGCCAATTCCACGCTGCGCGTCACCTACGGCACCGTGGCGCCTTACTCGCCGCGCGACGGCCTGGTCAAAGGCCCGTTCTCGACCGTGGAAGGCATCGTTGAGAAGCACACTGGCGCCGATCCGTTCAACGCGCCGGCACCGCTGCTGGACGCCATCAAGGGCAAGCGCTACGGCGTGTTCAAGGACGCGGCACTGGGCACCGTGCCCGTCAACTTCCTGTCGAGCGCGGACACCACCGGCGGCAACTCCGGTTCGGCCGTCATGAACAAGCGCGGCGAACTGATTGGCCTGAACTTCGACTCGACCTACGAGTCGATCACCAAGGACTGGTACTTCGACAGCGCGATCACCCGCGCGATCCACGTCGACATCCGCTACATGCTGTGGGTGATGAAGGAAGTCGACCATGCCGACAGCCTGCTCAAGGAAATGACCATCAAGTATCCGAAAAAGTAAGTAAAACGAAGGGCCGCGCAAGCGGCCTTTTTTGTATAATCGCTTCGCCCCCATACCCCGCGCTCCACCGCCTGCTCCGCTGATGAACGAATCGCTTCCCTTACTCGGTTTTACGACCACGCCGCTCGAACTTGTTTCCTTTGTACTGGCGGTGATCACCGTGCTGCTGAACATCCGCCAGAACCACTGGGCCTGGCTGTTTGCTATCCTCTCGTCCGCGACCTACGGGGTCGTGTTCTTCGGCGCGCTGCTGTATGGCGACATGGCGCTGCAGCTGGTATTCATCGCGGTATCGGTATGGGGCTGGTACCAGTGGCTGCACGGTGGCGCGCACCACGAATCGCTCCAGGTGACGCGCCTCAAGCAGCGCGGCATCGCATACTCCATCGGCGCCTGGATCGCCGGCTTTGTGCTGATCGCGCTGTTCCTCCGGACTTATACCAACACCGACGTGCCGCACATCGACGGCTTCCTGACCGCCGGCAGCCTGGTCGGGCAGCTCCTGCTGTCGCGCAAGAAGGTCGAGAACTGGCACGTGTGGATCGCGGTCGACGTGCTGTATGTCGGCCTGTACGTCTACAAGGGCTTGATGCTGACGGCCATCCTGTACGCGGTGTTCGTGGTGATGGCGTGGATCGGGCTGCGCGCCTGGAGCCGCTCCGCGCAGCAGGGATTGCCGGCATGAGCGGCGTACTGCGCGTGGCGCTGCTGGGCGCGGAGTCGTCCGGCAAGTCGACGCTGGCTGCCGCGCTGGCGACACATTTCGATACCGTCTGGGTGCCGGAGTACCTGCGCGAATTCGTCGACACGAAGGGACGGGTCCCGGTTGAGCACGAGCAGCTTGGCATCGCGCGCACGCAGATGGAGCGTGAATATGCTGCCGCTGCGGTCGCGAACCGTTTCCTGTTCTGCGATACCACGCCGCTGATGACGGCCATTTACAGCCGCCACTACTGGGGCAGGTTGGATGAGGAACTGGCCGAGCTGGAACTGGTGCACGACTACGCGTTCACGCTGGTGACGGCGCCGGATAGCCCTTGGACGCCCGACGGCCTGCAACGCGAGTCGGATGAGGTGCGCCAGCGGGTGCATGGAGAAGTGATGCGCGTGCTGGACGAGCGCGCGATTCCGTTCATGGTGGTGACGGGGAGTTTGCCGGAACGGGTGATGCAGGTGGATCGCTTGCTGAAGGTGGCGCGGGGATAGGGACGGCTTTTGGGCTACCGCGGCCCCGCGGTAGCCCATGCTGACTTAAATCAGAAGTCGACCTGCGCCGACACCCTGAACGTACGCGGGGCACCCGGCAGCAGGTAACCGCCCAGCGCCGGCGTCACATCGCGCCAGTAAAACTTGTCCGTCACGTTCTGCACGCCCGCGCGGAAGGTCGTGTTCGCACCCGCCACGCGGGTCGCCCAGGCCGCGCCCAGGTCCAGCGTGTGATATCCCGGCACGATGGTGCGGTTTTCCACGTCGAAGGCCTTGTTGCCCGCATACTGCCAAACGCCGTTGACCTTCAGCCCTGGCACGCCAGCCACCGCATACTCTACCCACGCAGCCGATTTGAACTTTGGCACGTTGGTCACGCGCTTGCCGTCCATGCTGTCTTGCCCCGTGCCCGACTGCTCGGTGTCCAGCGCCGCCAGCGACAGGCTGTATTTCAGGTCCTTGGTCGCCTTGCCCTGCACGCCCAGTTCCAGGCCGCGGTGCTGCGCTTCGCCGGCGCGCACAAAGGTGCTCGTTTGGTCCGCGTTCAAACGGGTGAATTCCAGCCCCTTGGTGATCTGGAACAGCGCGACGGACACGTTGAAGTCATTGCCCAGTGCACCCTTGACGCCGAATTCGAGCTGCTTCGAACGGCTCGGATCCAGCGCGCGGTTGGCGTTGGTGGTTTCGATCTCCGCTACGCCGCCATGTTCGAGGCCGTGCGCCAGCGAGCCGTAGACGGTCCAGTCCTGAGTCGGGTTGAAGACCAGCGAGACGTTCGGCAGTGTGAACGAAGTGTCGCTCGGCGCGATCTCGAACTCGGTGCGCTTGACCTGCACATGGCGCAGGCCGGCGTGCAGCTTGAACTGCTGCGACAGCGTCAGGATGTCCTGTACGAATACGGAGCGTTCGTTTTCGCGGCGGCGTTCGAACACTGGGCCGGTGGTCGGGTTGCCTTCCGCAGGCGGCACGATCAGGTTCTGGTAGATGTTGCTGTAACCGGCGTAGTCGTACACGTAGTCGCCGAAGCGGTCCTTGCGGCGGAACAGCGAAGCGCCGAAGGTCAGTTCATGGCCGATGCCGCCGGTCGCCAGCTTGCCCTGCAGGAGGGCCTGCGCGCTGAACGGCGACTTCGATTCGCCCACGCTCTGGTAATCGTACACGTCGTAGTCGCCATTCGAGCAGTAGCCCGGATAGAAGCCTTCGCCCTCGTTGCTGCAGCCGTAAGGGAAGGCGGTATAGTCGTCGCGCTGGAACTTGTGCTTGTTCATCGCGAGGCTGGTGCGCCAGTCGTTCGGCAGCCGGTACTCGAAGCGCAGGCCGATGTTCGAGCTCTTGGTCTCGACCGGCTTGGTCCACGGCTGGTCGTTCAGCAGCGTCTTGGCCGACACGCCGGTTGGCAGCACTTCATTGCGGATTAGCTGGTAGCCGGGCGCGGTGATCTGCGACTTGTACTGGTAGTCCATGTCCAGCTGCAGCAGAGCGTTGTTCGAGATTTGCCAGTCGAACGCACCGGACACGAACTCGCGCTCGCCGTCGGCACCCTTGACGTAGGAGCGCAGGCGTTCGCCGGCCGCGTTGATGCGGTAGCCGAAGCGCCGGTCGTCCGAGCGTCCGCCCAGGTCGACCGCGCCGTACAAGGTACCGCGTTCACGCGCTTCAACCGTCACCGAACGCAGCGGGGTGTTGGTCGGACGCTTTACAACGTAGTTGACGATGCCGCCGGGCGCCGCGACGCCGGCCTGCAGGCCGGCCAGGCCCTTGAGCACTTCGATGCGTTCCTTGTTCTCCAGCGGGATCTGGGTGTCGCCCGGGATCGCCATGCCGTCCTTGCGGTAGCTCGACGAATTATCCAGCGCGAAGCCGCGGATCGAGAACTGCTCGGCGTAGCCGACTGCGTTGTAGGCATCGCTGACGCTGGCGTCGAACTTGGCGGCGTCGGTGGTGTTGCGGATGCCGAGGTCCTGCATCTCTTCACGGCTGATCGCGGTGATCGATGCCGGCGTGTACAGCAACGGGGTGTCGGAGAATCCGCCGATGCCGGCGCGGCCTGCCGCGGTCGACTGGCCCTTGATGACGACTTCGGGCATGGCGCTTTGCGCGCTGGCGGAGGTAGCGAAGGCCTGCAGGAGCGCAAGGGCGATCGCGGTGTGCTTCAGGTTTTGTGATGACATTGAGTGTGCTCGTAATCCGCGCCGCAATAGCTGCGCGTTGCTTATAAAAAGCCGGAGCCAACGGGGGGGAGCAAACAAAGGGGGGAAGGACTTTGCGCTTTCCTTCGCTGGCATTATCCAGATCAGGTACGGAGGGTATCTCTCACCCGGAACAAACGTTCCAGGACCCCTAGCAATGTCGATTTTATCACGAACATGCGGTTCGTGATGCAGCCTGCATGCTTACAGGCTCATTTGTAGTACCTTGCGCGACACCTCGGCGGTCACGTCGCGGTGTTCGCCCAGCCGCGTCATGCGGTGCGCTTCCAGCGCCGCGATCACCGGCTCGATGCTCTCAGGCCCGAGGCCGTAGTCGCCCAGGCGGGTGCCGACGCCCATCTTGTTGAAGAACTCCTCGGTGCGTGCGATGGCCGCCTCGATGCGGGTGTCTTCGTCGCCGCCGGCCAGGCCCCAAACGCGCTGCGCGTACTGCAGCAGCTTGGCGCGCTTTTCTTCCTTGCGGGCACGCAGCATGCTCGGCAGGATCACCGCCAGCGTCTGGGCGTGGTCCAGGTTGTACAGGGCAGTCAGCTCGTGGCCGACCATGTGGGTAGCCCAGTCGTGCGGAACACCCGCGCCGATCAGGCCATTCAGGGCCAGCGTAGCGCACCACATCACGTTCGAACGCACGTCGTAGTCGTCGGTATTGGCCAGCGCCTGCGGCCCTTCCTCGATCAGCGTCAGCAGCAGTCCCTCGGCGAAGCGGTCCTGCACTTTTGCGTTGACGGGGTAGGTCAGGTACTGTTCCATGATGTGGGCGAAGGCGTCGACCACGCCGTTGCCGACCTGGCGCGGAGGCAGCGAGAAGGTCTTGGACGGATCGAGGATCGAGAACTGCGGGAACACCTTGCGGCTCATGAAGGAGCGCTTTTCCTGCGTGGACTTGCGGGTGACGACGCTGCCGCTGTTCATCTCGGAGCCGGTTGCCGGCAGCGTCAGCACGGTACCGAAAGGCAGCGCGCTCACGATGTTGGCGCTGCGCTGCTCGAAGATCGACCACGGGTCGTCGTCGAGCATCGCGCCGGCCGCGACGAACTTGGTGCCGTCGATGACGGAGCCGCCGCCAACGGCCAGCAGGAAGTCGATGTTTTCCGCCTTGACCTGGGCGATAGCGCGCACCAGGGTTTCGTAGCTCGGGTTGGGTTCGATGCCGCCGAATTCGAGGACTTTGTGGTCCGTCAGCGCCGCCATGACTTCGTCGTACACGCCGTTCTGCCGGATGCTGCCGCCGCCGTACAGCATCATGACGCGCGCGCCGGCCGGCACCAGGTTCGCGAGCGATGCGATCTGGCCCTGGCCGAACAGGATCTGGGTGGGATTGTAGAAGTCGAAGTTGAGCAAGGTGTACCTCGGTGAGCGATAGGCAAGGCAGCGATTATCGCCGAAATGGGGTGCATCGCGCTGGAGGCGCTCCTTATTTGACGCGGCATTTGCCGGTCATGACAGTCTTGGCGAAGAAGGGGATTGCGAGCAGTCCGCCGACGCCGATCGTGATGCCGCCGAGTTTTATCGCGGGCGGGTCGTGCTTCATCGGATCGGAGCCAAGGCAGTAGGGGACAGTGGCGAAGTCGGCATCGTCAGCGAAGCGTTCGTACTTGTTCTTCGCGCGGCCGGACTTGACGAACTTCTGGGTGTCTTCGCGCGCCTTTTGTTCGTCGAACGCGGCCTGGATGGCGGCGCGCACTACGCCCTTGTCCAGGCTGCGCGCGATGACGCTTTCCTGTTGCGCCAACGGGTCCGGCGAATCGGTTTCGGGCGGCGTTTCGGAAGGCTGGGGAGTGGGTTGTTCGGTGACGGGCCGCGATTGGACTGGCTTTCGGCGCGGCCTGGGAATGTGTGCTGCCGTGGTGGTGCTTGCAACGACGGATGCGGGGGCCGGGGCGGGCGGCTCCGGCCTTACCCACACAAGCCGCATGCGCGACGGTTCGGGGAGATCCGCATCGCGGGGCCGCAGCTGCCATGCGAACATGGCGTAGAACCCGGCGTTCAGGACCAGCGCAAGAGTCAGCCCGGCGAGCCGCCGGTTCCACGGGTGCGGCACGGCCGGCTTACTTCTCCGCCACCGCCTTCATCTGCGCCAGGCCTTTTTCGAAGTCCTTGCCGATCATCTTGTCCATGCTCATGAAGACGCTCATGATCTTGGAGACGAACGGCATCGGCCCGCTCATGTTCCAGGTAACGGTGGTGCTGTCGCCTTGCGGGACGAAGTTGAACCGGGTGACATTGGAGGACTCGAACGGCTCGACGAAATCGAGCTTGATGGTAACCTTGGAGGGCAGGGTCTGGTCGGTGATTTCCATGCGGCCCTGGCCGACGTCGTCGTTGCCGTTCCAGGTGTAGACCGCGCCGACGCCGCTGGCCGGGCCGCTGAAGCCGCGCTGCATTTTCGGGTCGAGTTGTTCCCACGGCGACCAGCTGGTCCAGTTATGGAAGTCGTTTACCAGAGGAACGATTTTCTCTGCTGGAGCCTTGATGGTCGTGCTGCGGGTAACCGTGAAACTGTCCGGTTGCATGGCAGCCATGCCGAGGATGACGGCCAGGATGACGACGACGGCGAGTGCGATTTTTTTTAGCATGTTCTGATCCTTTTTTTTCATCGTTTTGGGCGGCTTGCGCCTGAGCGGAAGAGTAGCATGATTGTCTAGCCAAGTTGGCACAATTATTCGGCAGAACGGGAAGGGAGAAAAGCATGGAATACCAGCTGTTTTACTGGCCCACGATACAGGGCCGGGGCGAGTTCGTGCGGCTGGCGCTGGAGGAGGCCGGCGCTCATTATGTCGACGTGGCGCGCGGGGAGGGCGGCATGGACAAGCTGGCGGCGGCGCTGCGCGAAGTGGAACACCCGGCCTTCGCGCCGCCCTTCCTGAAGGCCGGCAGAATGACAATCGCGCAGACCGCCAACATCCTCCTGTATCTTGGGGCGCAGCACGGACTGTCGCCGCGCGCCCAGGAAGGCCGGCTGTGGGCGCACCAGCTGCAGCTGACGGTCGCCGACCTGGTCAACGAAGTCCACGACACCCATCATCCGATCAGCGTGGCGCTCCACTACGAAGAGCAGAAGGACGAAGCGAAGCGGCGCGCGGCCGAGTTCATCGCCTCGCGCATCCCCAAGTTCCTGGGCTACTTCGAGAAAGTGATGTCGCAGCCTGGGCACCGCGGGCACTACATGCTGGGCGCCCGGCTGTCGTACGTCGACCTGTCGGTGTTCCAGGCGATCGAAGGGTTGCGCTATGCCTTCCCGAATGCGATGGCGCGCATCGAGCCGATGCATCCGAAACTGCACAAGCTGCACGAGCGCGTGGCGGGACGGGCCAACATCGCCCGCTACCTCGCTTCGCCGCGGCGCATCCCGTTCAACGAGCAGGGCATCTTCCGCCACTACCCGGAACTGGACGAAGCGCCGGCCTAGTGCGCCGCCACGGTGCGCGCGCCGGCCGATACAGGAGCGATGCCGTCGCGGCGGTCAAGCAAGCCGGCCAGCGTGGTCAGTCCCAGCGCGCCGGCGACGATCAGGGCGCCGATCCACGGGGTGGCCATCAGGCCGAGGTGGGTGACCACCAGGCCGCCGCCCCAGGCGCCGATGGCGATGCCGACGTTGAAGGCGGCGATGTTCAGGCCGGAGGCCACGTCGACCGCATGCGGCGCGTCGCGTTCGGCGCGCTGCACGACATACACCTGCAGGCCGGGTACGTTGCCGAAGGCGACCGCGCCCCAGGCCAGCACGGTGGCCACTACGAGCCACGGGCTGGCGGCGGTGAAGGCGAGCACCAGCAGCACCAGCGCGAGCAGCGCAAACACCACCTGCAGCGCGCGCACCGGGCCGTGGCGGTCGGCCAGTTTGCCGCCCCAGATATTCCCCACCGCGACCGACACGCCGTATACCAGCATCACCAGCCCCACGCTGGACGGCGCGAAGCCGGCCACCTCCTGCAGGATGGGCGCGAGATAGGTGAAGGCGATGAACGAACCGCCGTAGCCCAGCGCCGTGATCGCGTAGACCAGCAGCAGGCGCGGCTTCTTCAGCACCGCCAGCTGCGCCATGATGCCGGACGGCTTGCCGTTCGGGATATCGGATGGCACCAGCAGCCAGCTGCCGGCAACAGCGATGAGGCCCAGCAGCGACACCGCCAGGAAGGTCGACTGCCAGCCGAAGGCCTGGCCGATGAAGGTGCCGAGCGGGACCCCGGTGACCAGCGCCACCGTCAGGCCCGAGAACATCAGCGCGATCGCACTGGCCGCCTTGTCGCGCGCCACCAGCCCGGTGGCGATGGTGGAGCCGATCGAGAAGAACACGCCGTGGGCGAGGCCGGTCAGCACCCGCGCCGCCATCAGGGACGCATAGTTGGGCGCCATCCAGGCCACCAGGTTCCCGGCGGTGAACAGCACCATCAGCCCGATCAGCAGCTGCTTGCGCGGGATGCGGCCGGTCAGCGCGGTCAGGACCGGCGCGCCGACGGCGACGCCGAGGGCGTACAGGCTGACCAGCAGCCCGGCGGAGGGAACGGACACGCCGAGCGAGACGGCAATGGTCGGGATCAGCCCGACGATGACGAATTCGGTGGTTCCGATGGCGAAAGCGCTGAGTGTCAGCGCCCAGAGTGCGAGAGGCATGGTTTTTTCCTTGTGGTACATGTGAAGCCGCAGTGTGCGCGTGCGCCCGCAAGAGAAAAATGCCTTGCCGTACAATACTCTTTTGACTTGGAGTCACGAATGCTGAATGTCGGCGCCCTGATTACCTTCGCCACGGTGATAGATACCGGCTCGTTTTCCGCCGCCGCGGAACAGCTCGGCCAGACCCCGTCCGGCGTCAGCCGCAGCATTTCGCGGCTCGAAGCGCAGCTCGGCACCACGCTGATCCTGCGCACCACGCGGCGGCTGGACCTGACCGAGGAGGGCGAGTGGCTGCTGGAGCGGGCGCGCAAGGTGATCGCCGACCTGGAGGACACCGAAGCGCAGGTGGCGGCGCGCAGGTCGCAGCCATCGGGGCTGGTGCGGGTCAACGCGGCCACGCCGGTGCTGGACCACTTGCTGGCGCCGCTGGTCGCGGACTTCATGGACGCCTATCCCCTGGTCCGGCTTGAACTGGCCAGCGGCGAAACCGTGATCGACCTGATCGAAGAGCGCGCCGACCTCGCCATCCGGATCGGCCCGCTGGTGGATTCGACGCTGAATGCGCGCAGCCTCGGGCACAGCCGGATCCGGGTGCTGGCCGCGCCATCCTACCTGCAGCGCCATGGAACGCCGTCCTCGGTGGACGACTTGGCCTCGCACCGGCTGCTGGGATTTACGGCACCGCAATCGCTCAACACCTGGCCGCTGGCGCACCGTGACGGCGAAGGACTTGCCGTGGCGCCCGCGGTGCACGCTTCCGGTGACGGGACCATGCACCAGCTTGCCCTTGGCGGAGCGGGCATTGCCTGCCTTGCGGATTTTCTAACGCGCGGCGACCAGCGCAGCGGCGCCCTGGTGCCTGTCCTTCCGGACGTGGCGCTTGCATGGACGCAGCCGGTGTGGGCGGTTTTTTACAAGCAGGGCGCACTCGCGCCGCGGGTGGCGGCGCTGGTGGACTTCCTGGCTCAGCGCATCGGCAAGTTGCTCGACCCGCCATGAGCCGCACTTTACATACCGTGGCCAGGCCTCATACTACGGGAACCTCCAACTTCAAACTGTCGCCCCCATGATCCGACCTGTGCTCCTGACCGTGCTGCTGCTGTCGCCGCAAGCTTTCGCCGCCGCGCCGGTGGAACTGGAGCGGCGCGAGGCCACGCCGCAGGAAGTGGCTTCCTTCAAGGAGTTCTATGTCAGCGCGCCGGGCCAGCCGGTCTTCAGCGCCACCCGTGCGCCAGGTGCGCGGGCGTGGGAGGTCGGGGCGGTGGTGTCCGGCGCCCCATACCGCGGCCTGGGCGCCCTGTGCCGCGCGACGAAGCGGGAGTTCGCCTACGACGCCCGCGCGCCGAAGGAGTCGCGCTGGAGCGAGCGGCGCACGGTACGGCTGGCGTGGCTGGACCGCAGGGCCGGCTGTCCGGCGCCGGCCCGCCCGGCCGAACTCGCGCAGCGCATCCCCGATGCCGAGCTGATACCGCTGATGAACAACTACATCACCCTGCTACAGCGCGCGCGCCTGCTTTTTTCGGGGAACACCAGCTGTGCGCCGCTACGCTCCGACCGCTTCGCACTGAGGTCGTTCGACGTCAGCGCACCGCCGTTTGGCAAGGAAGAGCTGCACGGCCTCGTGTTCGAAAACGAGCGCGGTGCGCGCGCCACGGTATGGGTCAAGAAGCGCGGCGCCGAACTGCTGCCCTGGGACGTGGCCTGTTCACAGTAGGGCTGCCTTCGGTGCGCGACGCCCGCGGGCGGCATGGCATACTTTGATTGACCGGGGCAATCGGCCCTTCCGGGATATCTAGGAGCCAGCATGGGAAAAGCATACGAAACCACGCAGCCGGAACGCAGCGCCATCGACGCCATGCCCGGTATTGTCGCACTGGAATTCGGCACCGGATGGTGCGGCTACTGCCGCGCCGCCGAGCCGCACATCGCCTCGGCGCTGTCGTCCAATCCCGCCATCCAGCACATCAAGGTCGAGGACGGCCCGGGAAGGCCGCTGGGCCGTTCGTTCCGCGTCAAGCTGTGGCCTACCGTCGTGGTGCTCAAGGACGGCAAGGAGATGGCGCGCGTGGTGCGGCCGGGCGATACCAACGAGGTGCGCCAGGCCTTGGCCGAGGCGGCGAAGGAATAAGGTTGACACCGGCGCGGCGCGCGCCTATCGTGCTTTCACTTTCAACAGGGGAGCATCGATGACATTCCTTCGAACGGGCGCCATGCTTGGCGCGCTGGCCGTATCCGGCCTGGCCCATGCGCAGGCGGACGCGGGAGCCGCCTTCTTTGCCGGCCTTGGCGCCTTGTGCGGCAGTTACTTCGAAGGCGCGTCGGTGTATCCGCGCGATCCGGGCGACCCCTTCGCCGGCAAGAAGCTGGTGGCGCACGTGGCCAGCTGCACAGCCAATGAAATCCGCATTCCCTTCACCGTGGGCGAGGACAAGTCGCGCACCTGGATCATCCGCAAGACGCCAGCCGGGCTGGAACTCAAGCACGACCACCGCCACGAAGACGGCACGCCGGACGCGCAGACCATGTACGGCGGCCTCGCGGGCGGCCAGGGCACGGCGCTGGCGCAGTCCTTCCACGCCGACGCCTATACTGCCGCGCTGATTCCGGCGGCGGCCACCAATGTATGGACGATCAGCCTGGCGGCGGACGGCCGCGCGATGGCCTACAACCTCGAACGCGGCGGCAAGCCGCGCTTCAGGGCCGAGCTGGCGCTCAGGGCTTCGCCACCGCCACCATCTGCACCTCGACGCTGAACCCATGATGCAGTTCCGGCACCGGCACCACGGCCCGCGCCGGTTTGTGCACGCCAAATCGGCGCGCGTAGATCGCATTGAACAGCGGCCAGTTGGCGACGCCGACGATGTAGGCGGTGCACTGGACCACGTCGCTGAAGCCGCAGCCTGCGGCATGCAGGATCTGTTCGCACTGGTCGAACACCGATGCGCACTGGGTGTCGAAGCTGTCGGAGGCGGGATCGGCCGCGCCCCGCTGCGGCAGCACGCCTGACAGGTAGACGAAACCGTTGGCCTCGACCGCCTTGGAGTAGTGGCCTGCCGGCGCGGGCAGGCCGGGCGCCTGGATCAGCTTCATGGCGCGCTCGATGCCGCGATGACGTCGGGACGCTTCGCGGCTTGTTCGATGTCTGTGTAAGTAAGCATGTCGGTCAGCGGTAAGGAGAATGCGACAGTATGGCTTATTCGGCCAAGGGCATCGCGATCTGGATGCGCAGGCCGCCGCCTTCGCGGTTGCCGACGCTGAGCTCCGCGTGGTGGCGGGAGACGACGCGCTCGACGATCGCCAGCCCAAGCCCGGCGCCGTTGGCCTGGCCGCGCGCCGTGTCCATGCGCGTGAACGGCTTGAGCAGCTGTTCGATCTGGTCGGCCGGCACGCCCGGCCCACGGTCCTGCACCTCGATCAGCGCGCGCTTGCCGTGGCCGGTCGGCTTCACCCGCAGCGAGATGTCGATCTCGGTGACGTCGGTCCCCGGCGTCTGGCCGTAGCGGCGCGCGTTTTCGATCAGGTTGTTGATCACGCGGCGCAGGTCGGTGGCGTTGCCCATCACGAGGATGTCCCGCGCGATCTCGCATTTGACCTTCATCCCGGGAAGGCGCTCGGCGGCGCGCGCGCTGTCTTCCAGCAGCCCGCTGATGTCGATTGGGACGAAGGTGGCCGTTTCGGTCGGTTTGGCGTAGTCGAGGAACTGGCCGATGATGGCGTCCATCTGCGCGATATCCGACTGCATGCCCTCGCGCGCCTCGTTGCCCAGCTGGGCCATCTCGAGTTCGAGCTGCATGCGCGCCAGCGGCGTGCGCAGGTCGTGCGAGATGCCGGCCAAAATCACGGCGCGGTCGGACTCGACCTGCTGCAGGTCGTCCACCATCTGGTTGAAGCTGCGGTTGGCCTCGATGATCTCCTTCGATCCTTTTTCCGGCAGCGGGGAGGGGCGCTTGCCTTGCGCGATCTCGCGCGCGGCCGCCGTCAGGCGCGCCAGCGGCAGGTTGACCAGGCTGGAAATGAGCGCCGCGCCCAGCACCGACAGCACGCCGACCACCGTTGCCCAGCCCAGCCACTGCACGCCGGTCAGCCCGGACAGGCGCTCGCGTTCGAGCATCAGCCAGTATTTGTCGTCGTCGATGTTAAAGCTGATCCAGAAGCCCGCCACGCCGCCCACGCGGCTCGAGAAGCGGGTGTCGGCGCCCAGCTTGTCCTTGACGATGCGCTCGATTTCCGGCATCAGCGGGTTGTCCGGCGGCGGGTCGACCAGGTCCGAGTCTTCCAGCGGGAAGATGCGGATGCCTTCGTTCGATACCAGTTCGAACAGCAGCTCGCGGCGCAGCTCCGGCGCCGAGTGGGTCAGCGCGGCGCGCGTGATGGTGACCACGGAGATGACCAGCTGCGCGGTCTGCTCCACTTGGGGGCCGCGCTGGACACGGTTGATCATGCCGATCCACGATGCCATCGACACCGTGGTCAGCGCGCTGAGCAAAAGGAAGGTGCGCCAGAACAGGCCGCTCCTGAACCAGGCCAGGCGCGGCGTGCGGCGCCGTTCTGCAGTCGGTGGAAGCACTAGCGCGGCTGGCCTTCAGGGATGAATACGTAACCCAGTCCCCATACGGTCTGGATGTACAGCGGGCTCGATGGATCGGGTTCGATCAGCTTGCGCAGGCGCGAGATCTGGACGTCGAGGCTGCGGTCGAACACTTCGTACTCGCGCCCGCGCGCCAGTTCCATCAGCTTCTCGCGCGACAGCGGCTGGCGCGCATGGCGCGCGAATACCTTCAGCACCGAGAATTCGCCGGTCGTCAGCGGCACCGTTTCGCCGTTTTTCTTGAGCGTGCGCGTGCCCAGGTCGAGTACGAACTGGCCGAACTCGAAGGTCTGCGGGGTTTCCGACGGCGCGCCCGGGATTTCGTCCGGCTGCTTGCGGCGCAAGACCGCGCCGATGCGGGCCACCAGTTCGCGCGGGTTGAACGGCTTGGGAAGGTAGTCGTCGGCGCCCATCTCGAGGCCGACGATGCGGTCCACGTCTTCGCCTTTGGCGGTCAGCATGATGATCGGGGTCTGGTCGCCGGCGCCGCGCAGGCGGCGGCAGATCGACAGGCCGTCTTCGCCGGGCAGCATCAGGTCGAGCACCAGCAGGTCATAGCGTTCGCGCAGCCACAGCTTGTTCATCGCTGGCGCACTTTCCGCGGTGACCACCGAGAATCCTTGCTCGGTCAGGTAGCGGCGCAACAGGTCGCGCAAGCGGACGTCGTCGTCTACTACCATAATCTTCGCGCTGTGGCCACTGGCAGGAGTGGTCGTTGTATTGTTACCTGAGTTCGGTGTGGTTGGCTGGTTCATATGGCTGTCAAATTTGTCATATTCATGTCGCTATGGTAACGTCATATCGCTCAGCATTATCGCGTTGCCCTGTGATCATTACATACTGTTACAAACCTTACCCATTTGGACTAACACCCCTGGGTGAATGCTCATACACTGGGGGCAAGCGAAAAGAAGCTTATCTGTTTATATGGCATCGCGGAAGAGGAACACATGAATAACCTGCACAACAAAATCGACGCGGCAGCAAGCGCCCAATTTTTCGGCCGGTTTTCGTTCGTCCGCCGCATCCTGGTGGGTTGCGCCATTGCGGGCGCCATGGCGTCCGTGGCCCATGCCGGTCCTGGCGACCGCGACGACCAGCGCGCCCAGCGCCCCGACCACCAGATGCCATCGCCGCAGGAGCGGCAGGACCGCCAGCGCCAGTTCGACACGCGCCAGTTCGATGCGCGCCAGTTCGATGCGCGCAACTTCGAGGCGCGCGCCGAAGAGCAGCGCCGCAACCTGCAGATGCAGCAGGACCAGCAACGCGGCAACGAGATGCGCCGCGGCGGCCGCCTGACCCCGGACGAGCGCCGCGACCTGCGCCGCCAGATCAACGAAGCAGGGATCGACCTGTATCCAAACGCCCAGCGCGGGCGCTGATCGCACCTCCTTTTCGCCTTAAAAGTGACAATTCGGTGATTTTCTTGCCGGCACTTGTGTTGACAAGTGCCGCGTCGTGCTAATCTTGCTAAAAGTCTTACTATGAAAGTAAGAATATTTGCAATTCGCTAAGAAAATTCAACCAGTCCCTGGGGTGTGGTCGTGACAATCGAGTCTACTGTTGTGCCGCCGGCGCAGGCCGCAACCGGAGCCGGCTTGCAGGCCGCGGCGCTGGAACACTGCATCGTCCGGCGCGGCGACGGCATCTATGTCGACCCCGCCGTTGCCGGCGCGACCCTGCAGGCGGCTGTCGACAGCGTTTTCACCAGCAAGAACTACTTCTCCGGCATCGACTACGCCTACCTGGTCAACGCCATCTACAAGCGCGGCGCCCAGCCGGCGCGGCCGGGCGACATGGTGCGCTTCGCATCCGACATCGTCGCCTTCCCCACCGACCGGCGCGGCCTGTACAAGGCGGTCAAGGTCAGCGACGGCAAGGCCGAATACTATTTTGAACCAGTCTACTTGCCCAATCCCGACGACCCCGGCGGAGAGGGCGTGCCCGCGCGGCTGAACGCCGACGAATTCGTGGCCGACCTGTGGACCAAGGGTATCCGCTTCGGCATCGACATCGGCGCCGTGCGCGCGGCCATCGCCGGCGGCAAGGCCGAGCGCGTGGTGGTGGCGCAGCAGCTGGACGCGGTGCCCGGCGTCGACGCCCACATCATCGAGGTCAGCGACGACCTGCACCGCAGCGATGCGCCGCGCCAGCTCGCCAACGGCAAGCTTGACCTGATGGCGTTCCAGAACCGATTCCCGCAAATCCAGAAGGGCGCGCGCCTGTTGAAGAAGGTGCCGCGCGCGGCCGGCTCCAACGGTTTCGAGCTGTCCGGACGCGTGCTGGAACCCGACATGCCGAAGGACGTTGACCTGCAGGTGATGGTGGGCCCCGGCACCACCATCGAAAACAATGCCGACGGCGAGTTCTTGGTGGCGTTGCAGGACGGCTTCCTCAATGTCGACCGCGCCACCAGCCAGGTGTCCGTCGGCGACAAGATCGTCAGCCGCGACGGCGTCAGCGCCAGGACCACCGGCAACCTCGAACTCAAGGGCGATTACGAGGAGTTCGGCGAGGTGCAGGAAAAGCGCGTGCTGGAAGGCGAGAGCATCACCGTCCACGCCGACGTGTACGGCAACCTGGTCTCGCGCGGCGGCACGGTCCTCCTGGACAGCAACCTGGTGGGCGGTTCGGTCCACAACGCCGACGGCAATATCACGGTGCAGGGCGTGGCCTCGGCCGCCATCATCCAGACCTCGAAAGGCGAGGTAAGGCTGGCGCGGGCGGAAGGCTGCGTGATCTCCGGTACGCGCGTGTTCGTCGACCATGCGGTCAACTGCGACATCATCGGCGACGACGTGGTGGTGCGCCAGGCCGAGGGCTGCGCGATCGCTGCGCGCCGGATCGAGGTCGAATCGGCGGGCGCCCGCAAGAACACCGAAATGCTGCTGTACGTGCTGCAGCCGGATACCAAGCGGATCGACGAGGTGATGACGCAGATCGGCGCGCGGGTGGGCGAGTTCGTCCAGCTGGCGGCGCAGCGCAAGGCCGAACTGCAGGCGCTGGCCGGCCAGCCCGACGTGCGCCAGTACATGCTGCTGGCGACCCGCGTGCGCAAGGGAGAACTGGTGCTGACGGCCGAACAGGCGCCGCAGTTCCAGAAGATGGGCGTGGCAGTCGGCCCGGGGTTGCGGGCGATCGGCAGACTCAATGAAGACATCAAGGCCGCCGAAGCCGAACAGCAGGCCGGCACCGCGCTGCTGGAGAAGCTGCAGGGCCAGCGCATCGCCAGCGCCGGGCTCAATTCGGTCAAGGTCGGCATGCTGACCGGCGAAACCACCGTGCGCTCGATGGTCTACCGTCCGGACGACAGCAGCAACTACGACCTGCCGCCGCGCGAAATCAAGGCCAAGCTGCGCGCCGGGGTTCCGGCGGGCGAGCGGATCTTCAGCGGCAGCGTCGGCACGGTGGACTGGAACAGCGGCTCGGCGCTTTAAGCCGCAGCGGTAGACCAAACGGAGCAGTGGCCCGCGGTGCGAATAATGCCGCCCGTGAACTGTTGATTGCAGTCAACGCCCACTAGGCGCTATCCCCGTACTATAGGAATTCGTTACCTTGCCGCATCCCCGCAGCGACGAAAGGACCGCCATGTACCATTCCGACAGCCACCCCTGGACCGGCCAGATCGAATTCCTGAGCTTCCGGCTCGGCGGGCTCGAGTACGGGCTCGAGTTCAGCAAGGTGCAGGAACTGCGCAGCCTGAAATCGCTGGAGCGCTTTGCGTCGGACGGCGAAATCATCAGTGGGGTGGCGGTGTCGCGCGGGGTGATCATGCCGATCGTGGACATGCGGGTCGCATTCGACGACAGCGCGCGTGCGCCGGGGCAGACCGACGTGATCGTCCTGCAGCTGTCGAGCTGCATCATGGGAGTGGTGGTGGATGGCGTGACCAATGTGGTGACGCTGGACGCCAGCCAGATCTCGCCGCTGCCGGGCAGCGGCCAGGTGTGCGAGCCGGGATACGACTACCTGATGGGGCTGGGCGAGGCCGACGGCCGCCGCCTGGTCCTGGTGGATATCGACAAGCTGATGTCGATCAGGCGCAAGGCGGGCAGGGAGGCTGCGGGGACGCAGCAGGCCGCCTAGCGCCCGGGTGAAATCGCGTCAGGCCGCAATCCCTTCCAGCTGCTCCTGCAACTCCATCCATTCCCCCTCCAGCTGCGCCAGGTCCTTCGTGTAGAAAGCCTGGTCCGCCAGCAGCGGCTTCAGTTTCGCCTTGTTGGCCGCTTCGTACACCGACGGCTCGGCCAGCTTCGCATCGACGTCGTTCTTCTGCTCCGTGCGTTTGGCGATCTGCTCTTCGAGGCGCTTGATCTTGTTTTCGATCGGCTTGCGCAACGCCGCCATTTTCTGGCGCTGCTCGGCGTCGAGACGCTTCTGGTCCTTGCTGCTGACCGCAGGCGCGGCCACTGGCGCAACCGGCGACGCCGACGGATACACCGTCTTGTTTTCCTTGCCCGCGGCCGGCAGCACGCTGGTTCCCTTGCCAAGCTTGGTCTGGAACAGCCAGTCCTTGTAGTCGTCCAGGTCGCCGTCGAAAGGCTGCAGCTTGCCGTCGGCGACGATGATGAACTGGTCGGTGGTCGCGCGCAACAGGTGGCGGTCGTGCGAAACGACGACCAGCGTGCCTTCGAACTGCGCCAGCGCCATCGTCAGCGCCTCGCGCGTTTCGAGGTCGAGGTGGTTGGTCGGTTCATCGAGCAGCAGCAGGTTGGGGCGCTGCCACACGATCAGCGCCAGCGCCAGGCGCGCCTTCTCGCCGCCGGAGAACGGCGCGATCGGGCTGGTCACCATCGTGCCCGGGAAGTTAAAGCCGCCCAGGAAGTTGCGCAGTTCCTGCTCGCGCACCGTCGGCGCGATTTTCGCCAGGTGCCACAGCGGCGATTCGTCGTGGCGCAGCATCTCGACCTGGTGCTGGGCAAAGTAGCCGATCGCCAGGCCCTTGCCGACGGTGACCTCGCCGGTCAGCGGCGCCAGTTCGCCCGCGATGGTCTTGATCAGGGTCGACTTGCCGGCGCCGTTCACGCCCAGGAGGCCGATGCGCTGGCCGATCTGCAGCGAGAACTTGATGTGCGAAACGATGGTCTTGTCGCCGACCTTGTCGCCGTGGCTGTCGAGGATCGGATAGCCGGCGTTGACGTCTTCCATCACCAGCAGCGGGTTCGGCGCGGCGAGCGGTTCGCGGAACTCGAACGAGAATTCGGCGGCGGCGCGCAGCGGCGCCAGTTCTTCCATCTTGGCCAGCGCCTTCATGCGGCTCTGGGCCTGGCGCGCCTTCGAGGCCTGGGCCTTGAAGCGGTTGACGAAGGATTCGAGGTGGGCGCGCTGGCGCATCTGCTTCTCGAGGGCGCCGGCGGCCAGGATCATCTGGGCCGCGCGCTGGCGTTCGAAGCCGGAGTAGTTGCCGGAGTAGCGTTTCAGCTTGCGTTCGTCGATGTGGACGATGACGTTGACGATCTCGTCGAGGAAGTCGCGGTCGTGCGAGATGATGATCAGGGTGCCGGCGTAGCGTTTCAGCCAGTCTTCCAGCCAGATGATGGCGTCGAGGTCGAGGTGGTTGGTCGGTTCATCGAGCAGCAGCAGTTCGGAAGGGCACATCAGTGCCTGCGCCAGGTTCAGGCGCATGCGCCAGCCGCCCGAGAAGCTGGCCACCGGCTGCTGCATCTGCTCCATGCTGAAGCCGAGTCCCAGCAGCAGCTGTTCGCCGCGCGACTGCACGGTGTAGGCGTCGGCATCGGCCAGCGCGCTGTACACCTCGCCGATGGCGATGCCGTTGTCGCTCGATTCCGGCTCGGCTTCGAGGCGTTCGAGTTCGGCCTGCAGGCGGCGCAGGTTGACGTCGCCGTCGATGGCGTAGTCGAGGGCGGCGCGGTCGAGCGGCGGGGTTTCCTGGGCCACGTAAGCCATGCGCCACTTGGCGGGGAAGTCGATTTCCCCCTGGTCCGGGTGCAGCTCGCCGCGCAGCATCGCGAACAGGCTGGATTTGCCGGCGCCGTTGGCGCCGATCAGGCCGATCTTGTCGCCGGGGTTGAGCGTGAGGTCCACGCCGTCGAGCAGCGGCTTGGTGCCGCGCATGAGGCTTACGTTGATGAAGCGGATCATTGAGTACTTTGAAAGAGTTCTTGGCTGGGCATGGCGGATGCGGCCTCGGCGGCAGCCTGCTTATCCGCCCTACCGGCCATTGTCTGCGTAGGGCGGATAAGCGGGCTGCCGCCGAGGCCGCATCCGCCGTTTGTTGCCTGTTAGGCGTTTTGAAGCTGTTAGGCGTTTTGAAGCTGTTCGGCGGTGAGCATGAACACCATGTCGTCGCCGGCGCTGGTGGTCACCCAGGTCAGACCCAGGTGGCCGAAGGCGGCTTCGGCGTATTCGCGCTCGTTGCCGATTTCGACCATCAGGATACCGTCCGGCGTCAGGCGTTCGGCCGCGCCGGCGACGATCTTGCGCACCAGGTCCATGCCGTCGGCGCCGCCGTCGAGCGCCAGCTGCGGCTCGTGCAGGTATTCCTGCGGCAGCTGCGACATCGAGTCCGAATTCACATACGGCGGGTTGGTGACGATCAGGTTGTATTTCTTGAACGGGACGTTCTGGTACAGGTCGGAGTGGATCGGGTTGACCCGGCCTTCGAGCTTGTACTCGCGGATGTTACGCTCGGCGACAGCCAGCGCGTCGGTCGAGATGTCGACCGCATCGACCACCGCATTCGGGAAGGCGTCGGCCATCATGATCGCCAGGCAGCCGGAACCTGTGCACAGTTCGAGGATGTTCTCGACCGCGAAAGGATCTTCCACCCACGGGCTGAGCGACTGCGGGATCAGTTCGGCGATGAAGGAGCGCGGCACGATCACGCGCTCGTCGACGTAGAACGGATAGGTGCCCAGCCACGCTTCCTTGGTGATGTAGGCCGCCGGCACGCGCTCGGTGGCGCGGCGCTCGATCACGGCCAGCACGTTCAGCACTTCATCGGGCAGCAGCCGCGCGTCGAGGAAGGGTTCGAGCTTGTCGAGCGGGAGCTTGAGCGTGTGCAGGATCAGGTAGGCGGCTTCGTCCAGCGCCTCGGCGCTGCCGTGGCCGAAGAACAGTTTCGCACCGTTGAAGCGGGTGACCGCATAGCGCAGCAGGTCGCGCGGCGTGGTGAAGATGGTATTGGTAGTCATGGCTGTTCTCTCGGTTTTTGGCGAGCTTACGCCAGCAGGTTTTCCAGGGTACGGCGGTAGATGTTCTTGAGCGGATCGACGTAACGCAGTTCGATGTGTTCGTCGATCTTGTGGATGCTGGCATTCGGAGGCCCGAATTCTATCACCTGCGGGCAGATGCGGGCGATGAAGCGGCCGTCCGAGGTCCCGCCGGTAGTCGACAGTTCGGTGTGCACGCCGGTCTCGCTTTCGATCGCCTGCGCCACCGCGTTCGACAAGGTGCCGCGCGGGGTCAGGAAGGGCAGGCCGGACAGCGTCCAATCCAGCTCGTACTCGAGGTTATGCTTGTCGAGGATGGCGTGGACGCGCGCTTCCAGGCCATCGGCGGTGCTGGCGGTGGAAAAACGGAAGTTGAAATCCAGGGCCAGCTCGCCCGGGATGACGTTGTTGGCGCCGGTGCCGGCGTGGATGTTCGATACCTGCCATGAGGTGGGCAGGTAGTACTCGTTCCCCTGGTCCCACTGCTCGGCCGCGAGTTCGGCCAGCGCGGGCGCGGCCTGGTGGATCGGGTTGCGCGCGTGCTGGGGATAGGCGATATGGCCCTGGATGCCCTTGATGCGCAGCTTGCCCGACAGCGAACCGCGGCGGCCGTTCTTGATCATGTCGCCCAGGACGTGGGCCGAGGTCGGCTCGCCGACCAGGCAGTAGTCGAGCGTCTCGCCGCGTTCCTCCAGGCGTTCGCACACCACCACGGTGCCGTCGACGGCAGGTCCTTCCTCGTCGCTGGTGATCAGGAAGGCGATCGAGCCCTTGTGCTTCGGATGCGCGGCGACGAATTCTTCGCAGGCGACGGCCATGGCGGCCAGCGAGGTTTTCATGTCGGCCGCGCCGCGGCCATACAGCTTGCCGTCGCGGCGGGTGGGCGTGAAGGGCTGCGAGTGCCACTGGTCGACCGGGCCGGTGGGCACGACGTCGGTGTGGCCGGCGAAGACGAACACCGGCGACTCGGTACCGCGGCGCGCCCACAGGTTGGTGACGCCGTTCGATTCGATGGTCTCGCACACGAAGCCCAGCGGCTCGAGCAGTTCGGCCATGCGCTGCTGGCAGCCTTTGTCCTCGGGCGTGACCGAGGACTGCGCGATCAGCGCTTCGGTAAGCTGCAAGGTGCGCGAGGCGATCATGGCCGGGCCTTGAAAAGCTCGCTGTACTGGGCGCCGGAGAAACCGACCGACAGGCTGGCCGCGCCTTGCAGCACCGGGCGCTTGATCACCGACGGGAATTCGAGCATCAGGTCGAGCGCTGCGTCCTTGCCGGTGACGGCTGCGCGGCGCTCCTCGGGCAGATTGCGCCAGGTCGTTCCCTTGCGGTTGACCAGCACCTCCCAGTCGAGCTGCTCGAGCCAGACGGCGGCGGTGGCGCGCTCCAGCCCCTGCTTCTTGAAATCATGGAAGACGAAGTCGTGGCCGTTGGCGGAAAGCCAGGTGCGGGCCTTCTTGACGGTGTCGCAGTTGGGGATGCCGTAGAGAACTTTATTCATATTATATACGTGTGCGGTACATGGGCGACGAGCGGCCGCCAGTCTGGAAATGACGGCGTCAACTGCGCATGGGGACGGGCGCAGCATACCATATGGGCAGCCGCGGCGGCGGAAGGGAGGCCGTTCCTGAACTGTCGCGCCGGGCGCGGCCGGTTTGCTCAGGAATTGAGGGTGAACTCGGTGAAGGAAGGCGAATCGTCCTTCTTGCCGGGTTCGGGCGCGGCGTCGGTAGCCTTGCTGTCCGGGCCATTGTTGAGCAGCCAAAGCAAGTTGGTGGCGGAATCGGCGTTGGCCAGCGCCTCGTCCTGGGTGACCAGGCCACTCTGCACCAGCTGCAGCAGGGCGTACTCGAACGACTGCGAGCCGGGCGACAAGCTCTTGTCGATGGCTTCCTTGATCTGGCTGATCTCGCCCTTTTCGATCAGGTCGGCGACGTAGCGCGTGTTGACCATGATCTCGACGGCGGCCTGGCGGGTGCCGCCCGCGCTTGATCGCACCAGGCGCTGCGACACCACCGCCTTGACGGCGGACGACAGGTCCTGCAGCAGCGCGGCGCGGTTCTCGATCGGGTAGAAGCTGATGATGCGGTTCAGCGCGTTATAGCTGTTGTTCGCGTGCAGGGTCGCCAGCACCAGGTGGCCCGACTGCGCGTAGGCGAGGGCGGCCGACATGGTTTCCTTGTCGCGGATCTCTCCGATCAGGATGCAGTCCGGCGCCTGGCGCATCGAATTGCGCAGCGCCACCTGCAGGCTGGATGCATCGCTGCCGATTTCGCGCTGGTTGACGATCGACTTCTTGTTCTTGAAGAGATACTCGATAGGATCTTCGAGCGTCAGGATGTGGCCTGCGCGCAGCTCGTTGCGATGGTCGAGCATCGAAGCGATGGTGGTCGACTTGCCCGAGCCGGTGGCGCCGACGAGCAGCAGCAGGCCGCGCTTTTCCATGATCAGGTCGGCCAGGACCGGCGGCAGGCCGAGCTCGGACAGGGCCGGAATATTCGCCGGCACGAAGCGGAACACAGCGGAGACGGAGCCGCGCTGGCGGAACGCCGACAGGCGGAAGCGGCCCAGGTTGGGGACCGAGATACCCATGTTCAGCTCGTTATCGCGTTCCAGTTCCTGCAGCTGCTCGGGCGAAGCGACTTCGGCCAGCAGCGACATGATGTTTTCCGGATCCAGCTTCTGCTGGTTAATCGGGATCAGGTTGCCGTTGATCTTGATATGCACCGGTGAATTCACCGCGAAGAACATATCCGACGCGTTCTTTTCCTTCATCAACTGAAACAAACGGTCCATCGCCATCATCGTCTCCTGTTACCAAAATCGGGGTCAGACCCCAACAAAATTCGGCCAACCGGCCGAAACAAATTCGGGGTCAAATTCGGGGTCAGACCCCAACAAAATTCGGCCAACCGGCTGAAAACTGCTCATATATCGGGGTCTGACCCCGATCTTGTTCGAGTTCGTGGTCTGTCCCCGATCTTGTTCGGGGACTTCGCGCAAAAGAATTTGAACATTGGGGTCTGACCCCGAATTGGGGTCTGTCCCCGATTTGCTTAGATGCCGCGCAGGAGCTCGTTGATGCCGGTCTTGGCGCGGGTCTTGGCGTCCACGCGCTTGACGATCACCGCGCAGTACAGGCTGTATTTGCCGTCGTCCGATGGCAAATTGCCCGATACGACCACCGAACCCGCCGGCACCCGGCCGTACGTCACTTCGCCCGTCGCGCGGTCGTAGATCTTGGTCGACTGGCCAATGTATACGCCCATCGAAATCACCGAGTTCTCTTCGACGATCACGCCTTCCACAATCTCCGAACGCGCTCCGATGAAGCAGTTGTCTTCGATGATGGTCGGATTGGCCTGCATCGGTTCGAGCACGCCGCCGATGCCGACGCCGCCCGACAGGTGCACGTTCTTGCCGATCTGCGCGCACGAACCCACCGTCGCCCAGGTGTCGACCATCGCGCCTTCATCGACGTACGCGCCGATGTTGACGTAGGACGGCATCAGCACCACGTTCTTCGCGATGAAGCTGCCGCGCCGCGCTACCGCCGGCGGCACCACGCGGAAGCCGCCCTTGGCGAAGTCGTCGGCCGTGTAGCTGGCGAACTTGGTCGGTACCTTGTCGTAGAACTGCATGGTGCCGTCGCCGCTCATGACGGCGTTGTTCTCGAGGCGGAACGACAGCAGCACGGCTTTCTTGATCCATTGGTTGACGATCCACTCGCCGCTGTCCTTCTGGGCGACGCGCAGGCTGCCGTCGTCAAGGCCGGCGATGACGTGGGCTACCGCGTCGCGCAGTTCGGCGCTGCCGTTGCCCGGGTTGATTTCGGCGCGCTGTTCCCAGGCGGTGTCGATGATGTTCTGGAATTGTTGGGTCATGATGGTCCGTAGTGGTGAGTGCTTAGAGGTCTTTGCAAAACTGGACGATGCGCTGGGCCGCTTCGAGCCCTTCGTCGATTTCGGCGACGAGGGCCATGCGGATCCGCCCGGTGCCCGGATTGATGCCGTGTGCATCGCGCGCGAGGTAGCTGCCCGGCAGGACAGTGACATTGTATTCGGCATACAGGCGGCGGGCGAATTCTTCGTCCGACAGCCCGCTGCCGCGCACGTCCGCCCACAGGTAGAAGCCGGCGTCGGGAAGTTCGACGTCCATCACTTCTTTCAGCAGCGGCGTGACGAGGCTGAACTTTTCGCGGTACTTGTTGCGGTTCTCGACGACGTGGCTTTCGTCGCTCCATGCGGCCACCGACGCGGCCTGCACCGGCGGCGACATCGCGCCGCCGCAATAGGTGCGGTACAGCAGGAACTTCTTGACGATGGCGGCATTCCCGGCGACGAAGCCGGAGCGCATGCCCGGCACGTTCGAGCGCTTGGACAGGCTGGAGAACACCACCAGGTTGGCATACGGGTTGTCGCCGCCCGCGCGGCCCAGCTCGCGCGCGGCTTCCAGCGCGCCCAGCGGGGCGCTGCCGCCGTGGTAGATCTCGGAATAGCATTCGTCGGCCGCGATCACGAAGCCATAGCGGTCGGACAGCTCGAACACCTGCTTCCAGTCGTCCATGCTCAGGGTGGCGCCGGTCGGATTGCCGGGCGAGCAGATGTACATCAGCTGCACGTTCGGCCACACGTCGGCCGGCACGCTGCCGTAGTCGCAGCCGAAATTGCGGGCCGGGTCGGAGTTGACGAACCAGGGCGCGGCGCCGGACAGGTAGGCCGCGCCTTCGTAGATCTGGTAGAACGGGTTGGGGCACATCACCAGCGCGCCGGGGCGGGCGCCGTCGATCACGCAGTGGGCGATGCCGAACAGCGCCTCGCGCGAGCCGTTCACCGGCAGCACCTGGGTCGCGGCATCGAGTTCGACGCCGTAGCGGTGCTCGATCCAGTTGGCGATGGCGCTGCGCAGCGGGTCGCTGCCGTGGGTGGTCGGGTAGGTGGCCATGCCTTGCAGGTTGTGCGCCAGCGCTTTCTGGATGAAGGCGGGCGTCGGATGCTTCGGCTCGCCGATGCCGAGGCTGATCGGCTGGTACTCAGGATTGGGCGTCACGCCTTCGAACAGGCGGCGCAGCTTTTCGAACGGGTAGGGGTGCAGTTTGTCGAGGTGTGGATTCACAGCGGGTACCAGGTGGTATAGGCGGAATGGCGGGCTTCATTATAACGCCGATATGCTTGCCCCGTTGCCAACGGCCCCGGTGCCGGGCTAGCGCTTGACCAGCGACTTGACCGCGTCCCACGCCATGCCGCCATTGTCGACCGCCACCACGCGGTTGCGGCCTGCTTCCTTGGCGCCGTACATGGCGCGGTCGGCCGCGACAAACAGCTTTTCGACGTCGTCGAGCTGGGTCGGCACCATGGTGGCCACGCCGATGCTGACCGTGATCGATCCGGAACTCGGCGAGCGCGGATGCGGCATCTGCAGTGCCTCCACCTCGGCTCGGATGGTTTCGGCCAGCGCCGCGGCGTCGGCGGCAGGCGTGGCTGCAAACAGCACCACGAATTCCTCGCCGCCGTAGCGCGCCGCCAGGTCGGTGACGCGCAGCGCGTGCGCCTGCAGCACGCCGGCCACCTGCTGCAGCGCGATGTCGCCGGCCGGGTGGCCGAGCGTGTCGTTGTACAGCTTGAAGTGGTCGACGTCGAGCACCACCAGCGACAGCGGCTCGCCACTGCGCACCGCGCGCTGCCATTCCAGCTCGATGAAGCTGTCGAAGTGGCGGCGGTTGGCGATCTTGGTGAGCGGGTCGAGCAGGGCGGCGCGCTGCAGCGCGGTTTCGGACTGCTTGTGGTGGGTGATGTCGTGCAGCAGGCCGATGAACAGGGTTTCGTGCATCGCCATCGGCGCCAGCGTCAGGTCCATCGCGCGCCCCGAACCGTCGCAGCGGCGGACGATGACTTCGCGCGCACCGGGCTGCGGCGCGAATTCCGGCTCCTCGGCGCAGCGCGCGAAGTAGTCGAGGTATTCCTGCGCCACCGGGGCGCATAGCAGGTCGTCCAGCGATTTCTTTTCCAGCGCCTCCGGCGTGCAGCCCAGGTAGCGGCCGCAGGCCGGGTTGGCGTACTGGATGCGCCCCGACGCTTCGATGATCATCAGGCCTTCGACCATGCTGTCGACGATGGTGCGCAGGCGTTCGGCCTGCTCGTGCTGGCTGTCGTTGGTGCTGCGGATCTGCAGCTGGGCGCGCACCCGCGCGCACACTTCGGCCATGCGCAGCGGCTTGCTGATGTAGTCGACTGCGCCGATGTCGAAGCCGGCGACGACGTCCTCGGTGCCGGTGCGGGCGCTCATGAAGATCACGGGAATGCGCTGGGTGCTCGGGTGGTCCTTGAGCTGGCGGCAGGTTTCCAGGCCGTCCATCCCGGGCATCACGACGTCGAGCAGGATCAGGTCGGGGCGCACGCGGCGCGCGATGCTGAGCGCGCGCTCGCCCGAATTGGCGACGAAGGTCTGGTAGCCCTGCTGAATCATCAGCTTGCGCAGCAAGCCAAGGTTGGCCGGAGCGTCGTCGACTATCAGGATGGCGGCATCGCGGCGCGCTGGAAGATTCATAATGGCAGGAAGCTACATGCTTGGCCTTGGCCAGTTAGAAGAAAAATGCTTCCAGATGATAATAACGCCCTGATATCTCGCCAAGCAAGAAATGTTTCCCAAAGGTTAGTATTGACTGGAACATCCCTCCTGGCTTTCCCCTCTGTAAACGGAAAGCCCTCCGCGAGGGAGGGCTTGTTGTAGCCGCGCAACCGCCGGTGGCTGCGGCGTTGCTACCGATGGCAGGCGTGTGGCGGCAGCCATGCGCTTGCCATCAGCTGGGGGCTTACATCTGCGCGGCGATCAGCTTGCCGAGGATGGCGATGCCTTCGCGGATACGCTCCGGCGGCACCGTCACGAACGACAGGCGCAGCGTGTTGGTTTCCGGATCGTTGGCGTAGAACGGCGCGCCCGGCACGAAGGCCACCTTGGCGGCGATCGCCTGGTCCAGCAGCTTCATCGCGTCGATGTGCTTCGGCAGCGTCACCCAGATGAACATGCCGCCTTCCGGGCGGGTCCACTGGACGCCCTTCGGGAACTGCTCGGCCATCGCGTCCAGCATCACCTGGCACTGGTTGGCGTACAGGGTGCGGATGCTTGGAATGTGCTGCTGCAGGAAGCCGTCCTTGACCACTTCGTGCACCACCATCTGGGTGATCTGCGCGGTGTGCAGGTCGGCGGCCTGCTTGGCCAGCTCGAGGCGGCGCACCAGCGGCAGCGGAGCCACCACGTAGCCGAGGCGGATGCCTGGGGTCAGCACCTTCGAGAACGAGCCCATGTAGATGACGCCGTCCGGGTTCATGTTCAGCAGCTTCGGGTAGGGCTCGCCCTTGTAGCTCAGCGCGCCGTACGGGTCGTCCTCGATCAGCGGGATGCCGAGGCGGGCGCAGGTTTCCACCAGTTCGATGCGGCGCTCGACCGACAGGCTGCGGCCGGTCGGGTTCTGGAAGTTCGGCAGCGCGTACAGCAGGCGCGCGCCTTCGGCCACAGCCGGAATCGACGACGGCACCAGGCCGTGGTCGTCGGTCTCGACCGACTTGAATTCAGGGCGGTACACCGAGAACGCCTGCAGCGCGCCCAGGTAGCTCGGGGTTTCGACCAGCACGCGGCTGCCTTCGTCGATCAGCACCTTGCCGATCAGGTCGAGCGCCTGCTGCGAGCCGGACACCATCAGCACCTGCTCGGGCACGATCTTGCAGCTATCGGTGGACAGGTAATCGGCAATCCATTCGCGCAGTGGCGCGTAACCGTCGGTCGGGCCGTACTGCAGCGCCATCTTGCCGTTCTCGGACAGCACCTTGTCGTAGGCCGCCTTCATCTGTTCGACAGGGAAGGTGGCTGGCGACGGCAGGCCGCCGGCGAACGAGATGATCTCGGGACGCTGGGTGATCTTCAGGATTTCGCGGATGAACGAGCTTTGCAGCTGGCTGGCGCGGTCCGAAAAACGCCACTGGATCGGGTTGGGATTTTCAATTTTCATGCTGGTCTCACAGAGGTAGGGCCGTGCGGGTGCCAGGCCATTATAGAGTACGCTGGGTAAGCGTACTCGGGAAGGGCCGCACTGGATAAGTGTTGCCCGGGTCTAGTTCAGACGGCGATTTCGACGATCATTTCGATCTCGACGCAGGCGCCGCGCGGGATCTGCGCCACGCCGAAGGCCGAGCGCGCGTGCTTGCCGGCGTCGCCGAACAGTTCGCCCAGCAGTTCGGAGGCGCCGTTGGTGACCAGGTGCTGGTCGGTGAAGTCGGCGGTCGAATTCACCAGGCTCATCAGCTTGACGATGCGCTTGACGCGGGTCAGGTCGCCGTTGCAGGCTTCCTGCAGGGTGCCCACCAGGTCGATGGCGATGGCGCGCGCGGCAGCCTGGCCTTCTTCCAGTGTCTTGTTCTTGCCCAGCTGGCCGATGTTGACCGAGCCGTCGGCGTTCTTGGCGATGTGGCCGGAGATGAACACCAGGTTGCCCGTCTGTGCGTACATGACGTAGGCCGCGGCAGGCGCGGCGGGAGGGGCCAGGGTGATATTCAGTTCTTTGAGTTTTTCGTAGACGGACATGGTATTCCCGGTTTCGGTAAAAATAGACAAGGCAGTATTGTACGTCGGCCACGACAACTTGCCTAAGCTTTTGGCGCCAGGCTCAGCGCCTGACCTGCATCTTGCGGCCCGCCGCCACCACGGCAATGACGGCCAGCGCAAACACGAAATTCGATGTTTCGAGCGGTTCGCCAAGGATCAGGGCGGCCCCGGCCAAGGTCATGAAGGGCTGCACCAGTTGTACCTGGCCGACCCGGGCGATGCCGCCCAGCGCCATTCCCCGGTACCAGAAGAAGAAGCCGATCAGCATCGAAAATGCCGCCACATAGGCGAATCCTGCCCATGCCGCCGGTCCGGCCGCGGCGAGCGCCGCGTGGTGCGGCCAGGTCAGCCACAACACCACGGGTGCCAGCAGCGGCGCCGACAGCACCAGCGCCCAGCAGATCACCTGCACGCCACCCAGCGTCCGCGCCAGCCGCCCGCCCTCGGCGTAGCCGGCCGCCCCCAATACCACCGCGCCCAGCATCAGCAGGTCGGCCGGATGCAGGCTACCACCGCTCTGGCGCAGCGCGAAGCCGACCGTCAGCGCAGCGCCGAGCAGCGCCATGCCCCAGAAACCGGCCGAGGGTTGTTCGTTGCCGCGCAGTGCGGAAAACACGGCCGTCGCCAGCGGCAGGATGCCGACCAGCACCGCGCCGTGGGAGGCGGGAAGGGAGCGCAGCGCGACCGAGGTCAGCCACGGGAAGCCGATCACGCAACCAACCGCCACCACCGCCAGCGAGGCCAGCGCCGAACGGGGCGGGACGGGTGCGCGCTTCCACGCCAGCCAGGCGCCGGCAAGCAGCGCCGCCACCAGTGCGCGGCCGAGGGCAACAAACACCGGCGGCAGGTCGGCCACCGCCATCCGGGTGAAGGGCAGGGTAAGGCTGAACATGGCGACGCCCACCAGGCCGAGCAGCATGCCGCGGGTTTCGTCGGACATGGCCCGCGCGGCGGGGCGGGAGGTGACTGTGCGTTCTGCATGCATGTGCGGCTTTCGGTGGATTTTCGGGTTCAATAGGGTTATCCTAACCGAAAGCACCAGTACACTACCTATACACTTACCCAGATAATTACGCATACTGTGACGGCGAAATGACCAATACAACATCCGGCAACCCGAGCCGTGCCGCCGGCCCCCCTGTGGCGCCGCTGCTCGCGCGCGATGCCGGCGAGACGCTGATGGACCAGATCGTGCGTTCGATTCGCATCCGGATCGACGACAAGCTGCTGCGCGGCGGCAGCCGCATGCCGTCGATCCGGCGCTTCGCCGCTTCGCATGGCGTCTCCGCGTTCACGGTGGTGGCCAGCTACGACAAGCTGGTCGCCCAGGGCTACCTCGAATCGCGCCGTGGCGCCGGGTTTTTCGTGCGCGAGCGCTCGCCCCTGAACACCGGCGAGCGTTCAGGGGCCGCGCCGGCGAGCCTGGCGCCCCTTGACGCCGGCGAGCCGCAGCCGCTGGACGTGGTCTGGCTGATCCGCAACATGTTTCGCGGCGATCCCTTGCCGCACGTTCCGGGCACCGGCGTGCTGCCGCCCGACTGGCTGGACGGCGCTGCCGTCGCCAACGCCCTGCGCAGCGTCGGCCGCCAGCCCGGCAGCATGCTGCTGGGCTATGGCACGCCCCAGGGCTTCCTGCCGCTGCGCCAGCAGCTCCAGCTCAAGCTGGCCGAGCATGAAATCGAGGCCGCCCCGCACCAGATCGTCACCACGGTGGGCGTGACCCAGGCGCTCGACCTGGTGGCGCGCGAATTCACGCGGCCCGGCGACACCATCTTCGTCGACGACCCGGCCTGGTTCCTGATGTTCGGCTCGTTCGCCGCCACCGGCGCGCGCCTGGTCGGCATCCCGCGCCTGGCCGACGGCCCCGACCTGGCCCGGCTGGCCGAGCTGGCGGCGCTGCACAAGCCGCGCCTGTACGTGATCAACTCGGTGCTGCACAACCCCACTTCGACCTCGCTGTCGGCGGCCAAGGCGTTCCAGGTGCTGCGCCTGGCCGAGGAGCATGGCTTCACGATCGTCGAGGACGACATCTATTGCGACCTGCATCCCGGCAGCGCGGTGCAGCCGGCCACCCGGCTGGCGGCGCTGGACCAGCTAAACCGGGTCATCTACCTGGGCGGATTTTCCAAGACGATGGCGGCCAACCTGCGGATCGGCTTCATCGCCACCTCGCCGGAATGGGCGCAGCGGCTGGCCGACCGCAAGATGCTGGGCACGCTCACCAGCAGCGACATCGGCGAGCGGGTCGCGTACAAGATCCTGTCGGAAGGGTTGTTCCGCAAACACCTGGACCGGGTCCGGGCCCGCCTCGATACGGTGAGGAGCAAGGTGTTCCGGCAGCTGGAGCGCATCGGGCTCGACGCCGGGCCGGCGCCGGCGGCCGGCATGTTCGCCTGGGTCGACAGCGGCAGCAACACCAACCTGCTGGCGGAACGGGCGATGGCCGAAGGCATCCTGCTGGCCCCGGGCAGCCTGTTCTCGCCCAGCCAGCTGCCGTCCACCCGCATGCGGCTGAATGTGGCGGCGATGCAGGATCCGCGTATCTGGGAATTCCTGGAACGACAGCTTGGCAAGCCTTGAATTCATGTCGCCATTGGGCATCCGAACTAGCGCGCACTCGCTTTGTGAATCCCGAAAATGACTGCGTACCGACGATGAAATCTCACACCTGGGCCCAGGTTTCGCATTCGATGGACGTTGGAGCGCCCCCCAATACTTTGGTATTGAAGAAATGATGAATACCCCGTCTTAAGTCGCTAACATGGTCGAATTCGAGATAGGTAACATCGCACAAATCTTCCAGCTCCTTGAGCAAGGTGGTTTTGATCGGCGCATGTTTCCACACGAGGAACAAGATTGGCGTGCGTTTTCCCTTGAAAATATGATAGGCCAGTTCAAAGGCACTACTCTCGCTCATGCCGACACGAATATTAATGACCGCATCGGCCTGTGCGAGCAATCCCAGTCTGTGCTGCCTGAAATTGTGCGGAGTGAACGGCACCTCGACTTCGCGCTCAAACGACTTCTTGAAGGTTGCAGCGCTTTCCGCTTGAATTCCGGTTAGATAATTGAATGCGTACGGAGCGCCGTTTGCGCTATCGATCACCTGCAGAACCTCCGCAATCAAGCGTTGCTGCTCCTGATCCGATTCGGTGAAAGGTTGCCGGATAAAGAGATTCACCGGCACCCCGCCCATTTTCGTGACACGGGGCTCGGCACGCCGTGTAACGGTGATGGCCGCTGCTGCCACGTCTTCCGGGCTCGGTACCAGGCGCTCGGCCCTGGCTGTACGTGCGGTGCTCGCCGGCAATACCTTCTGATGCAACTCTTGCAAGGAATATAGTTCATAGGTGTCGATATGAGGCATGGCTTCGACTGCCGCTTCGGCCCCGCCTATCGTCGTATATGCCGGGGCGCCCGCCTTCAGTGCCGCTACGCGAATCGCGCACGAAGCGACGACCGCGCTGCGCTTTTCTTCGACGGTAATGATGACGAGCGCGATTTCCTTCCTGGCGAGCCTTTCCAGGATCTCTGCATCGTCGACGGTGGTCACATCGATGCCTGCCGCGGCGATGATTGTTGCTGTCACCTCGCTTGCGACAATGGAAAATCCGAGCGATTCCAGCTGGCGCGCGATGGCAACCGCACGCGCCTGATCGCTCCTTTTGACACGTATGAAAACGCGGCCGGGATGCGCGCAGCCCGGTATCGGCAACCTGACGCCGCTGCCCAACTGCGATTTGAAGTAGGCCTCGCCGAAAGTCTTGCCCACGCCCATCACTTCACCGGTCGATTTCATCTCAGGCCCCAATATCGTATCGATGCCCGGGAATTTCGCGAATGGGAAAACCGCTTCCTTTACGCTGAAATAGGGAGGCACGACTTCCTCGGTGATGCCCTGGCTTTCCAGCGATTGTCCTGCCATGCAGCGCGCGGCGATCTTCGCCAGCGGCAAGCCGGTCGCTTTCGACACGAACGGCACCGTGCGTGAAGCGCGCGGATTGACCTCCAGCACATAGATGACGTCCCGCATCCTGCCGTCGACCTTGTTTTGCTGGATCGCAAACTGCACATTCATCAAGCCGACCACGTTCAAGCCCTTGGCCATCAATGCGGTCTGGCGCCGTAATTCGTCGATCGTTTCCCGCGACAGGGAATACGGGGGCAGCGCGCAGGCCGAGTCACCCGAATGCACACCGGCCTGTTCAATATGTTCCATCACGCCGCCGATAAAGGTGCGTTTCCCGTCGGACAGGCAATCGACATCGACTTCGATCGCATCGGTCAGGAAGCGGTCGAGCAGCACCGGCGAATCATGCGAGACCTCGACCGCCTCGCGCATGTAGCGCTCCAGGTCAACTTGTTCATGGACGATTTCCATCGCCCGCCCGCCCAGTACGTAGGATGGACGAACCACCAGCGGATAGCCGATTTCCTGTGCCATGCGGCGTGCTTCTTCCTCGGTGCGCGCGCTACGATTGGCTGGCTGGCGCAGACCCAATGCATGCAGCAACTGCTGGAAGCGTTCGCGGTCTTCGGCCGCATCGATCATGTCGGGCGAGGTGCCGATGATGGGCACGCCAGCCGCTTCCAGCGCCAGCGCCAGCTTGAGCGGCGTCTGGCCGCCATATTGCACGATGACGCCGACCGGTTTTTCCAGGTGGACGATTTCCAGCACGTCTTCCAGCGTCAGCGATTCAAAGTACAGGCGGTCGGACGTATCATAGTCGGTTGACACGGTCTCCGGGTTGCAGTTGACCATAATGGTTTCGTAGCCGTCTTCGCGCATGGCGAGCGCGGCATGCACGCAGCAATAGTCGAACTCGATGCCCTGGCCGATTCGGTTCGGGCCGCCACCCAGGACCATGATCTTCTTGTTGTCGGTCGGCTGCGCTTCGCACTCTTCCTCGTAGGTCGAGTACATGTACGCCGTATTGGTCGTGAATTCACCTGCACAGGTATCGACCCGCTTATATACCGGGCGGACGTTGAGCACATGGCGCTTGTCACGCACTACCTGCTCTCTTGTGTACAGCAATGTCGCAAGACGGCGGTCGGCGAAACCCATTTGCTTCAGCTTGAACAAGATATCCTTGTCGAGTGCATCCAGCGTCTGGGTTTCCAGCCAAAGTTCGATATCGACGATTTCCTTGATCTGTACCAGGAACCACGGGTCGATATGGGTAAGCTCGTGCACCTCTTCCAGCGAAAAACCCTGTGCGAACGCATCTCCGACATACAAAATCCGCTCCGGACCTGGCGCGCGGAGTTCTTCTTCGATTACGGTGCGACCGGTAATCCTCCGGCACAGGCCATCAACGCCGACTTCGAGCCCGCGCAATGCTTTCTGGAACGACTCCTGGAAAGTACGGCCGATGGCCATCACCTCGCCCACCGATTTCATCTGTGTGGTCAGGCGGGTGTCGGCAGTCGGGAATTTTTCGAACGCGAAGCGCGGCACCTTGGTGACGACATAGTCAATGCTGGGCTCGAACGATGCGGG